>DATDBI010000262.1:0-37085 GCA_036524915.1 Lysobacter sp.
TGGTCGACCACCAGCACGCGCTTGCCGCGCTGGCCGGCGGTCAGCGCGCACATCAGTCCGGCCGCGCCGCCGCCGATGATCGCGACGTCGTACTGTCCCGTCATGCCCGGGCTGCTTCCTCGTCCGAGGCCATGCGGGTCAGCGGACGGAACGTGAAGGTGTGGCCTTCGCCGAGCCACTGCACTTCGCCGTCCTGGATCAGCACGTTCACGCGCATGCCGCGCTGTTGCACGGCCGCAAGCGCCTCGACGATGTCGGCGCCGATGTCGATCACGGTGAGGTTGTGCAGGCGCTTGAGCGCGACACGGTTCTTGTCCCACCACAGGTCGGCGGAGCGACCGGAGTAGTTGATCACCACAACCTGACGCGCGCGACCGCAGGCCTTGCGGATGCGCGATTCGTCGGGCTGGCCCAGGTCGATCCACTGCTCGATCTCGCCGGTGTAGTCGCGCCGCCACAGGTCCGGGTCTTCCTCGCTGCTCAGGCCGCGGCCGAATTCGAGGCGGTCTTCGGCGAACAGGGCATAGGTGAGCAGCCGCACCATCAGCCGCTGTTCCGTCTCCGACGGATGCTGGGCGAGGGTGAGGTTGTAGGTAGCGTAGTGATGGCGGTCGAGGTCGCTGACTTGCAGCTCGGCCTTTACCACGGTGGCCTTGAGCGCCATGGGGTACATCCGGTGGGGGCAGGAAAACAGGGCGCATTCTAGGCGCTGGCGGGGTGACGTGCCGTTCTCAACGTTCATGCGACCGTGGAGCCGTCATCGGGGCCCTTGCGACGTCGGGGCCACGATCCGGGGGACAATGCGCGGGTGAAACCGCTCGATTCCCATCGCAATGGCGTGGCCGCGAGCCACTGGCAGCTTCCGCCGGGGCCGTGGCCGACGGTGCTGGAGGGCCTGTGCGCGCGGTTCCCGGCGGTCGGGCGCGAGCGCTGGCTGGACCGGATGGGCCGCGGCCTGGTCCGTGACGCGGCTGGAACGGCGCTGGCGGCCGATGCTGCTTACCGCGTGGGTGCCGAGCTGACCTACTACCGCGAAGTGGAGAGCGAACCGGAGATCCCGTTCGACGAGGTCGTGCTGCATGTCGATGATCACCTCGTGGTGGCCGACAAGCCGCATTTCCTGCCGGTGACGCCGGCCGGAAAGCACGTGGAGGAGACGCTGCTGGCGAGGCTGGTCCGGCGCCTGGGCAATCCGGACCTGGTGCCGCTGCACCGGATCGATCGCGGCACGGCCGGGCTGGTGCTGTTCTCGGCGTGCGCCGGCACGCGCGCGCAGTACCAGTCGCTGTTTCCGCAACGCCGGATCAGCAAGCGGTATGAGGCGCTGGCGCCGGCGATGCCCGGGCGTTCATTCCCGCTGGTGCATCACTCCCACCTCGAACGCGGCGAGCCGTTCTTCCGCATGCGCGAAGGCGAGGGTGGTGCCAACAGCGAAACGCGCGTCGAGGTGATCGAGCGCGACGCGGGGATCTGGCGTTATGGGCTGGAGCCGGTCACCGGTCGCAAGCACCAGCTGCGCGTGCACATGGCTGCGCTGGGCGCGCCGATCGTCAACGATCCGCTGTATCCGCAATGCAGCGAGCCTGTGGTGGACGAGTACGAGCGACCGCTGAAATTGCTGGCGCGGTCATTGCAGTTTCTCGACCCGCTCAGTGGCGAGGAACGACGCTTCGACAGCCGCTTTGAACTTTGAGCATCAGGTCCACTCGCGCGACGGCAGCGTGATCCGTCGTTGCGGCGTCCCGACCTTGTCGAGAAAGCGGTTGAACACGTTGTCGGCCTGGCCCTGCATTGTCGCGATGTGCTCGCGGGTCTTCTGGCGGATCGTCGCTTCACTGGCCTGCGCCGGATCAAGCCCGGCCAGTTCGGCCAGCTCGTCGCGGTAGGCGGGATTGGCCAGCCAGCGCTCGATCAGGCGCTCGTCCATCTCCAGATGGAACTGGAAGCCGTAGGCGTTGTCGCCGTAGCGAAACGCTTGCTGCTCGCAGCCCTGCGTGCGCGCCAGGTGCTCGGCCTGGCGCGGAACCTCGAAGCTGTAGCGGTGCCACTGGAACACCGGCGCCGATTCGCCCAGCGGGGACAGCACCGGGTCGGCGCGGCCGGCCGCGGTGGTCTGCAGTGGATACCAGCCGATCTCGGGCTGGTGGTGGCGCCGTATCGGTGCGCCCAGCACATGCGCAAGCAGTTGCGCGCCCAGGCAGATGCCCAGCACCGGCTTGCCCTGTTCGAGCATGCGTTCGATCGCGAGCAGTTCGGTGCGCAGGTGCGGGCGCTGCGCCTGGTCTTCGACGTTCATCGGACCGCCCAGCACGATCAGGCCGCGGTAGCGGTCGACATTGGGCTGGAAGTCCGGCTGGCGCTCGAAATTGGCGAAACGGACACGGTGCCCGCGCCGGCGGATCAGCGGGTCCAGGGTGCCGAGGGGTTCGGCGGCGACGTGCTGGAAGACGAGCAGGCGGGGCATGGTGCGGGCGCGGCGTTTCGACAGCCCGACTATGCCAAATCCAGCGCGCCTTACGGTAGGGGCTACGACCGCGGGGCGGCGGCGATCACCGCGATGGCGACGATGGCCAGCGCAATCGCGGCGCGATTCCAGCGGCTGGTCTTCTCGCCGAACGCGAACACACCCACCAGCGTGCCCAGCACCACCACGCCGATGTTCATCGCCGCGAACACCACCGACGGGTTGTCCGCGAACGCCTGGTGGGCGCGCACGTAGAAGACGATGTTGCCGAAGTTGAGCAGGCCGAGCAGGAGTCCGGCGCCGACATTGCGTGCGTGCAGCCGCACCTGCCCGCGGCACAGGCGAACCACCTGCCACCCCAGCATCAGCACGAAGGCGATCGCAAACGCCGCCTGTAGCGCCGCCAAGGATGGCGTGCCGGCGAGGGCGATGCGCTTGAGCATCACGTCGACCACGGCGAAGCCGACCCAGACCACGAGCAGCAGTCCCATGCCGGCGGTGCCCGGTGCTGTCGACACATCGTTCTGCCGCGGCCTGGTTACGATGCCGGCCACTGCGAGCAGTCCCAGCGCCAGGCCGGCCATGCGCATCGCGTCGACACGCTCGCCGAACAGGGTGAAGGCCGCCAGCAGCGACAACAGCAGCGACAGGCGCTGCGCGACGTCGGTGCGGACGATGCCGGCGGTACGTACCGATGCGGCGAGCACCAGGAACAACGACGGCAGCACCACCGCCAGCGCGAGCAGCGCGGCCCACGGGGCATCGGGATGGGCAAGGCTGGCCAGCGAAGGCTTCAGCAGCAATGCGCTGAGAAGCGTGGCGGCCAGGTAGTTCCAGGTCACCAGTTGCGCCACGTCCAGACGGAAACGTGGCGCAAGCTTGAGAACCACGGCGACGAGCACGCTGCACAGCGCGCTGAACAGGATCAGGTGCATCGGCTACCGCGGTGGTGGGTCTTACGTCAGCGTGGCTTGAACGGCTTGCGCGGACCGGCGCCGTGCGGCTTGCCGCCGGGCGGACGCGGACCGCGCGGCGGCGGCCGGCGATCGTCGTCGAAGCCCCGCGGCGCGTCGCCCTGGCGACCGTGCGGACGCTGGCCCTGGCCACCGGCCTCGTCGGCGCGGGCGATGCGAAGCTGCTGGCCGGCGACACGCACGCGCTTGAGATGGTCCATGACCTCGCGCGGCATGCCTTCGGGCAGGTCGATGAGGCTGAAGTCGTCGCGGATGTCGATGCGGCCGATGAAGCGGCTTTCCAGCTCGGCCTCGTTGGCGATCGCGCCGACGATGTTGCCCGGCTTGACGCCATGGCTGTGGCCGACCTCGATCCGGAAGGTCTCCATGCCGACTTCGGGGCCACGCTCGCGCGGCTCGCGTGTTTCGTGCTGGCGCGGCTCATGCGCGTGCGGCTCATGGCGCTGCTGGCCGGGACCCTCGTCATCGAACATCGATTCGGCGGCATTGACCGGGCGCTCGAACGACGGACGCTCGCTGGCAGCCGGTGGCGTGAACTGGCGATCGGCATGGCGCGGACGATCGTCGCGCGGCTGGAACTCCCGAGGCGGGCGCGGCGCGGCGTCGCGATCGCGACGAGGTTCGCGCTGGCCATCACGCGCGCCACGCTCGAAACGGTCACGCGGCGAATGCTCGCGCGCACCGCGCTCGGGGCGCTCGTAGGCGGGCGTGTGCGGGCGCAGGCGCTCGGCGGTCTCGTCCAGCAGCAGCGGCATGTCGCCCTGGACGAGCTTGGCCAGGGCGGCGGCGATCTCCACCGCCGGCACGTTCTGCTCGCGCTCGTAGCGCTCGATCAGGTCGCGGAACTGGCTCACGTCCGCCGATTCCAGCGCCGTGGTGATGCGGCCGAGGAAGCGGTTGACGCGCTGCTCGTTGACGGTCTCGACGGTGGGCAGCTGCATCTGCTCGATCGGCTGGCGCGTGGCGCGCTCGATCGCGCGCAGCATGCCGCGCTCGCGCGGGGCGACGAACAGGATCGCCTCGCCCTTGCGACCGGCACGGCCGGTGCGGCCGATGCGGTGGACGTAGCTTTCGGTGTCGTACGGGATGTCGTAGTTCAGCACATGGCTGATGCGCTCCACGTCGAGGCCGCGCGCGGCGACATCGGTGGCGACCAGCACGTCGATCTTGCCGTCCTTGAGGTTCTGGATGGTCTTCTCGCGCTGGGCCTGGACCACGTCGCCGTTGATGGCGGCGGCGGCAATCCCGCGTGCGGCCAGCTTCTCGGCCAGCTCCTCGGTCGCCAGCTTGGTGCGCGCGAAGACGATCATCGCGTCGAACGGTTCCGCCTCGAGGATGCGGGTGATCGCATCCAGCTTGTGCATGCCGCTGACCGCCCAGAAACGCTGGCGGATGTTGGCAGCGGTGGAGGTTTTGGACTTGATCGCGATCTCGACCGGGTCCTTGAGGTAGGTCTGGGCGATGCGCTTGATCGGCGCCGGCATGGTGGCCGAGAACAGCGCGACCTGGCGCGTCGCCGGGGTCTTCTTCAGCACCGCCTCGACGTCGTCGATGAAGCCCATGCGCAGCATCTCGTCGGCTTCGTCCAGGACCAGGCAGCGCAGCTGCGACAGGTCGAGCGAGCCACGCTCGAGATGGTCGATGACGCGGCCGGGCGTGCCGACGATGACCTGCACGCCGCGCTTGAGCGCCTGCAGCTGCGGGTAGTAGCTCTGGCCGCCGTAGATCGGCAGGACCTGGAAACCGGGCAGGTGGTGGGCGTACTTCTGGAACGCCTCGGCGACCTGGATCGCCAGTTCACGCGTCGGTGCCAGCACCAGCGTCTGCGGCGTGCGCTGGTTGGGGTCGATGCGGGCCAGCACCGGCAGCGCGAACGCGGCGGTCTTGCCGGTGCCGGTCTGGGCCTGGCCGAGGACGTCGCGGCCCTGCAGCAGCGGCGGAATCGTCGCCGCCTGGATCGGCGAGGGCGATTCGTAGCCGACATCGGCCAGGGCGCGCATCAGCGGCTCGGGAAGGCCCAGGTCGGAGAACTTGATCGAGGGGGTGTCCGCGGAGGAATCCGGGGAGGCGGAAGGTGTGTTGGGCGTTTCGGCGCTCATGGGGGGAGGCTCGGCAGCGCCGGCGAACGCCGGTCGGAAGACCGCACAGTGTACCGGACTGTGGTGTGCCAGCCGTGTAGGAGCGCAAGGGTGCTTATTCGGCGCGGACGTCCTTCTCCACGCGGCCATCCTTCATCACGAATTGCACCTGCTTGAGCACCGTCACATCGCTGAGCGGGTCACCGGCCACGGCGATCAGGTCGGCGCGCTTGCCGGCCTCCAGGCTGCCGACCTGGTCGGCCAGGCCCAGCAGGTCGGCGGCGTTCACGGTCGCGGCCTGGATGGCGGCGGCCGCGGTCATGCCGTGGGCGACCATCAGCTCGAACTCGTCGGCGTTGCGGCCATGCAGGCTGACGCCGGCATCGGTGCCGAAGGCGATGCGGACACCGGCCGGCACCGCGCGCTCGAGCGCTTGCCCGGTGATGCCGATGCGCCACTCGATCTTGCTGCGGACTTCGCCGGTGTAAGCCTCCGGGTTTTTGGCCAGGCGCTCCTTGTAGCCGTTCACCGTCGACAGCGTCGGCACGTAGTAGGCGCCGGTCTTGCGGAACAGGGCGATGTCGGCGTCGTCGAGCAGGGTGCCGTGCTCGATCGAATCGGCACCCGCGCGCAGTGCCACGGCGATGCCGTCGGCGCCATGGGCGTGGACGGCGACTTTCTTGTGGTACAGGTGCGCGGTCTCGACGATCGCCTTGGCTTCGTCATCGAACATCTGCTGGCCCAGGCCTGCGCCGATCCGGCTGTTGACGCCGCCGGTGGTGGCGATCTTGATCACGTCGACGCCGCGTGCGACCTGGCGGCGCACCGCGCGACGGCAGTCTTCGGCGCCGTCGCACGTGTTGCCGTGGACATCGAGCGCCGCGTGCAGTTCGTCGCGGAATCCCAGGGTCGGGTCCATGTGGCCGGCCGTGGTCGAGATGGCATTGCCGGCATCGACGATGCGCGGTCCCGGCAGCTTGCCGGCGGCGATGGCATCGCGCAGTGCCAGGGTGACGCCGTCTTCGTCGCCGAGGTTGCGCACGGTGGTGAAGCCTGCGGCCAGTGTCTTGCGCGCGTTCACCGCGGCTTCAAAGGCATGGTCGGCCACGCCCTTCGACACGCCATCAAGCTGGCCTTCCACGCCGGCCTTGTCGGAGACCAGGTGGACATGGCTGTCGATCAGGCCCGGCAGTACGTACTGATTGCGCAAATCGATGACCGTGGCGGTTGCGGGCACGTTGGCAAACGCCGACGCACCGACGAGGCCATCGTGCACGGCCTCGATGCGGCCATCGCGCAGCAACAGGGTGCTCGGGCCACGCGCCGGGCGGCCGGGGCGATCCAGGAGATGCCCGGCCTGCACGAGGGTCCATTGCGGCGTGGCGACCTGCGCCTGTGCGGGCACCGCTGCGGCGATCAGGAGGGCAGGCAGCAGTGCAAGCGCCGCGGCGCGGCGCGTCTTCGTGGTCATTGCGGTCGATCCCCGGGCAATTTGGTTGCTCGCCGCAGCATAAGCGCGACGGCCGACGCGCGTCATCAGCGTGCGTTGCCAGGCGTGTCGGCGATCACTTCCGTCTGGCCAGCCAGGCATCGAGCTGGTTGGCGAACGCCTGGCGGTCTCGGGCATGGAAGACCGGCGGGCCGCCGGTCTGTACGCCGGCGCCGCGCAACTCGTCCATGAAGTTACGCATCGAGAGGCGTTGGGCGATGTTGTCGCGGGTATACAGGTCGCCGCGTGGATTGAGGGCGATGCCGCCCTTTTCCAGCACCAGCGCGGCCAGTGGAATGTCCTGGGTGACCACCAGGTCGGCGGGACGCAGGCGCTGCACGATCTCGTTGTCGGCGACGTCGAGGCCGGCGGGCACCTGGATCGACCGGATGTAGCGCGAACCCGGGGTCCGCAGCCACTGGTTGGCCACCAGGGTGACCTGGACTCGCGCACGCTCGGCGGCGCGGAACAGGATCTCGCGGATTACGCCCGGGCAGGCATCGGCATCGACCCAGATCTGGCTGGGTCCGGAGTCTGCGGCCGCCGATTCGTCCACGAGATGTTCGTCAGGCCCGGAGCGAAGGCCCGGCAGGCGGGCCCCGGGGTCAGGCCGGGAGGTCAGACCTTCGAGCCGGACCCGCTTTCCTGGGGTTCGGGGTTGGCAGGCGGATTGGCCGTGTCGCGGGACTGCTGCTTCTTGGCCTGCTTCTCGTCCTGCTTCTTTTTCTTGGCGATTTCGCGCTGGCGCTTTTCGAAGGAGTAATTGGGCTTTGCCATGGGCGACCTCGTTATGCGGGTCGCCAGTGTAGGGCATCGAGGTGCATTTGCCCGTGTACGGCGTGTTGCGGTGGCTTCGCCGCACGTTGGAAATGCACGCCCGGGCCCGCACATAGGGGCTGCGAGCACTGGCCTGACGAGCCCCGAACGGCCACATTGAAGCGGTGAACATGCTGAAACTCGATTTTGACAACGCCTTTGTCCGCGCCCTGCCGGGCGATCCGGACAGCGGCCCGGGTGTGCGCCAGGTCCAGGGCGCCCTGTATTCGCGCGTGGACCCCACGCCGGTCGCCGCGCCGCGGCTGCTGGCGCATTCGGCCGAGATGGCCCGGCGACTGGGCTTCAGCGAGGCCGACGTTGCCTCGCCACAGTTCGCGCAGGTATTCGCCGGCAATTCGCTGCTGACCGGCATGGAGCCGTTCGCCGCCAACTACGGCGGCCACCAGTTCGGCAACTGGGCGGGCCAGCTGGGCGACGGCCGCGCGATCAGCCTCGGTGAAATCATCAATGCCGCCGGCGAGCGGTGGGAGATCCAGCTCAAGGGCGCCGGGCCGACACCGTACTCCCGCAGTGCCGATGGCCGCGCGGTGCTGCGGTCGTCGATCCGTGAGTTCCTGTGCAGTGAGGCCATGCACCACCTCGGCGTGCCGACCACGCGCGCGCTGAGCCTGGTCGGCACCGGCGAATGGGTCGAGCGCGACATGTTCTACGACGGCCACCCCGAGATGGAGCACGGCGCGATCGTCTGCCGCGTCGCGCCGTCATTCATCCGCTTCGGCAATTTCGAACTGCCAGCCTCGCGCGACGAGGTCGAGTTGTTGCGGCAACTGGTGGACTTCTGCATCCGGCGTGACTTCCCGGAGCTGCGCGGGCAAGGCCAGGCCCTGTACGCGCAATGGTTCGCCCAGGTATGCGAGCGGACCGCGGTGATGGTCGCGCACTGGATGCGGGTGGGATTCGTCCATGGCGTGATGAACACCGACAACATGTCGATCCTCGGGCTGACCATCGACTACGGCCCTTACGGCTGGGTCGACAACTTCGATCCCGGCTGGACACCCAACACCACCGATCGCCACCAGCGCCGCTACCGCTTCGGCCAGCAGCCGCAGGTGGCCTACTGGAACCTGGGTCGCCTGGCCGGCTCGCTGTCGCTGCTGTTCGACGGCGTCGAGCCGCTGCAGGACGGTCTGTGCCGCTTTGTTGACGTCTATACCGCCGCCGACCGCGACAACATCGCGCGCAAGCTGGGCCTGGCGGAGTGCCGCGACGAGGACGTCGGACTGATGCAGATGCTGCAGGACCTGATGACCGAAGCGGAGGTCGACATGAACCTGTTCTTCCGCGCTCTGGCCGACATCGACCTCGACCCGACACCGCCGGCCGCGGACCTGACGCCGCTGCGCGAAGCGTTCTACGACGACGCCCGTCGTGACGCTGCCGAACCGGCACTGCGCCAATGGCTGGCCCGCTACGCCGATCGCGTGCGCGAACAGGACCTGTCGCCGGCCGCACGCCGCGAGCGCATGAACGCCGCCAACCCACGCTACGTCCTGCGCAACTACCTGGCGCAACAGGCCATCGACCGCGCCGCCGATGGCGACATGGCGGGGATCACCGAACTGCTGGAAGTGATGCGCCATCCCTACGACGAACAGCCCGGCCGCGAAGCATTCGCCGGCCGCCGTCCTGACTGGGCGCGCGAGCGGGCCGGCTGCTCGATGCTGTCGTGCAGTTCGTGACGCTGCGGGCCCCGCCCATCGGGTGAAGGCGGGCGGGGATGCCCCACACGCCGCCTACACGACGCAGGCGGATGATGGCGCCCACATACGACAGCGGGGGTCTGGGCATGCAAACCAATCATGGAGTCCGACCGGGGGCTGCGATCCGCACGGTGGCACTGGCCTCGACGTTGCTGTTCGGGTTCGCCGTCGCCACGAGCCTCGCCTCACCACCGGTGGCAGGCGACCACGCCGTCGGCACGCTGGTGCGCGTTGACGTGCCCAGCAAGCGGATGGCCCTGGCCACCGATGCCCAGACCGGCAGCGAGCTGGGGCAGGGCGGCGAGATCAACATCTACGTCGATACCACCACCACGGCCACGCGCGGCGGCAAGCCCATCAAGCTGATCGAGCTCAAGCCGGGCGAACGCCTGCTGGTCCGCACCCAGACCAGCCGCAACCGCACCCAGGCCAGCAAGGTCCTGGTGCTGCCCGACACCGACATGGACCAGGGCCCCGGCCGCTACCTGCACGGCACCGTGGGTGAGGTCCGCACCGGCACGCGGATGCTGCACGTCAGCCAGTCCGAGAGCCGCATCCTCAACAAGATCGGCTACGACGAGCAGACCACCGTGGTCACGCTCGATGGCAAGGCGGTTCCGCTGTCCACGATCAAGCCGGGCGATGAAGTCGACATGTCGCTGCGCCTTCGCAGCAGGATCACGACGGCGAAGGAAATCGTCCTGCTGCGCCCCGGCAAGGGGCCGTAACCGGGCTACGCCGACGGGCTGAGGTCAGGCCAGCCATCGAGCACCGATTCATCCACGCCCACGCGCCGGCAGGCGCGCGGGGCGACGCCGTCGTTCAGCGCCAGCCGGAACAAGGGCGAAATCGTCCGCAGCGCCCGCGCCGCAACCGCGGCCTGCAGGCGTTGCGGAAGCGACAGCTGCAGCCGATCCACGGCCCACTGCGGGAGCAGTGCGGTACCCGCGCCCAGGAACAGGTCCCGCGACAACCCGGCGGCCGGCACCGGCAAATCGATGCGCGCCAGCAGGGCCAGGACTTCGCGTGAACGCAGGTCGTAGCAGAGCTCGTCCTGCACGCTGGCGAAGTAATCGGCCACCTCGGCCTGCGAGCCGGGCACATCGCGCGCGCCCAGCGCTTCGGCGACGCGGCGCGCTTCGGCGTAGTAGCGGTCGGCGACGGAATCGGTCATCGCCATGGCCGTCGGCGCGTAGCGGCGGAAGCCTTCGAGGAAGCCATGGCTTTCGGTGACGTGCACCCAGGTCAGCAGCCTGGGATCCCGGGCCCGGTACGGGCGCCCGTCAGCGGTGACGCCCTGCACCTGTGCGTGGATCGCGTCGACGTGCGCAATCAGGCGTTCGGCTTCGGCGCGCCCGGCGTAGGTCGTGCCGGCAACGAAATTGGTGGTCCGGCGCAGGCGCCCGAGCAGGTCGGTGCGGAACTGGGAATGGTCCCAGACGCCGGCCAGCGCCATCGGGTGCAGGGTCTGCAGCATCAACGCGCACAGGCCGCCGGAGAGCATGCCGGGGAAGTCGGCATGGACGCGCCAAGTGACGCTGCCGGGCCCGAACAGGCCCGGATCACCGGGCGGTTGGTCGTAGTCGATGCCGCTTTGACCCCGTGGGAAGGCGCCCAGGACCCAGCGGCGGATCCTGGAGGCCGCAGGAGCGGCGAGGGCGCGCAGCGGTGAGGTCATGTCCTCAACTCTGTCCGGGCGAGGTCCTGTCCGGGCGGCGGGGCGATCCTTGGCGGTCACCCCTGCGCAATTGCGTGCCCCGCGGGTTGATCAGACCTTTGCGGACTTCTTCTCGCTCTTCTCGGCGCGCTTTTCCTTCATCGTCTTCGCCGGCTTCTTCTTCGTTTCCTTCTTGCGGTCCATGCCCTTGCTCATGGTGATCCCCTTGGTCAGGTGGCTGCGGCACCGTGCTGCGGCCTGGTGCCAAGTATGCGCCGATGGCAACGCGCTTGGCACTGCGAACGGCCTGCGCCACGTAGAATGGGCGGATGCCCCTGATGACCCTGCAAAACGTCGACTACAGCGTCGGCGGCCCGCTGCTGCTGCAAAACGTAGCCCTGTCCATCGATGCCGGTGAGCGAATCGCCCTGATCGGGCGCAATGGCGCCGGCAAGTCGACCCTGATGCGCCTGCTGGCCGGTGAGATCCAGCCCGACGGCGGCGAAGTCCGGCGCGAAGGCGGCGTCCGCGTCGCCCGGCTCGAGCAGGAAGTGCCCAGCGATGCCGGCGGCGATGTCTGGGACGTGGTGGCCGGCGGCCTGGGCGACCTGGGCGCGTGGCTGGCCAAGTATCACCATCTCATCCACGCCGATCACGTCGATACCGATGCGCTGGCAAAGGTCCAGGCCAAGATCGAGGACGCCAACGGCTGGTCGCTCGACCAGCGGGTCACCGAGACGCTGGAACGCCTCGGTCTCGACGGCGACGTCCTGTTCTCGCGCCTGTCGGGCGGACTCAAGCGGCGCGTGCTGCTGGCGCGCGCGCTGGTGTCGGCGCCCGACCTGCTGCTGCTCGACGAGCCGACCAACCACCTCGACATCGAGGCGATCGACTGGCTCGAGAACTTCCTCAAGGGCTGGCAGGGCGCGTTGCTGTTCGTCACCCATGACCGCCGCTTCCTGCGCTCGCTGGCCACCCGCATCGTCGAGATCGATCGCGGCCAGGTCACCAGCTGGCCCGGCGACTGGGCCAACTACGAACGCCGCCGCGAAGAGCGGCTCAACGCCGAAGCGCAGGAGAACGCCCGCCTCGACAAGATGCTGGCGCAGGAAGAAGTGTGGATCCGCCAGGGCATCAAGGCCCGCCGTACCCGTGACGAAGGGCGCGTGCGCAGGCTCAAGTCGATGCGTGTCGAGCGCGCGCAACGGCGCGACCTCACCGGCAACGTCAAGATGGCGCTGGCGCAGGGCGAGGCATCCGGCCGCAAGGTCGTCGAAGCCAAGGGCGTGAGTTTCGACCATGGCGAGCGCGAGCTGATCCTCGACCTGTCGACCACCATATTCCGCGGCGACCGCATCGGCCTCATCGGCCCCAACGGCAGCGGCAAGACCACGCTGATCAAGTTGCTGCTGGGTGAACTCAAGCCCGACTCGGGCGAGATCGTGCTCGGCAGCAACCTGCAGGTCGCCTACTTCGACCAGTACCGCGCCACCCTGCGCGAGGACTGGAACGCGCTGGAAAACGTCGCCGAAGGCCGCGAGTTCGTCGAGGTCGGTGGCAAGTCAAAGCACGTCATCGGTTACCTGCAGGACTTCCTGTTCACCCCCGAACGGGCACGCGCACCCATCACGCGTCTGTCCGGCGGCGAGCGCAACCGCCTGCTGCTGGCCAAGCTGTTCGCGCAGCCATCCAACCTGCTGGTGATGGACGAACCGACCAACGATCTCGATGTCGAGACGCTGGAGTTGCTGGAGGAAATGCTCGGCGACTACCCCGGCACGTTGCTGCTGGTAAGCCACGATCGCGACTTCCTGGACAACGTCGTCACCTCGACCCTGGTGATGCAGGACGGTGGACAGCCTGGCGTGGTCGGCGAGTACGTCGGCGGTTACACCGACTGGGTTCGCCAACGCCCCGTGCGCTCGGTCGCAGGGCCGGGCAAGGCGACCACCCTGGCTGCAACGCCCGCCACGCCGCCGCCCGTCGCGGCGCCGAAGCGCAAGCTCAGTTACAAGGAGCAGCGCGAGCTGGAGCAGCTGCCGGCGAAGATCGATTCACTCGAAACCAGGCTGGCCGAACTGACCGCGCAGATGAACGAGCCGACGTTCTACCAGCGCGACGCGGCGGCGATCAACGCCCACAACGCGTCGCTCGCACAGGCGCAGCTCGACCTCGATGCGGCCTACGCGCGCTGGAGCGAGCTGGACGCCTGAACCTGGGCTGCCGCCTTCCGGGTCTCAGGCAGTGAGACCCGGCGCGGGCAGATTCGCGCGGATGACCCGTTCCTTCGTCCAGACCGAACTGTTCGCATCCGGCCCGCGCAGCCTGGCCGAGGATGCGGAAGGCGGCATCCGCTACTGGCCGGACTTCGTCGATGGCCAGCTGGCGGCGGAGTGGTTCCAGGTCCTGCGCGATGACGTCGAGTGGCAGGCCCAGCAGCGGCCGATGTACGACCGGATCGTCGACGTGCCGCGTCTGGTCGCCGCGTTCCGGCTCGACGATGCGGCCCTGCCGGCGCCACTGGCGGAGGCGGCGCGCAGCTTGCGCGAGCGGCTGTCGGTGCCGTTCAACTCGGTGGGCCTGAATTACTACCGCGACGGCAACGACAGTGTTGCGCCGCATAACGACAAGCTGCACAGCCTCGTGCCCGGGCATCCAATCGCGCTGCTGTCGCTGGGCGCGTCGCGGCGCATGGCCATCCGCGCCAAGCTGCCACCCGCCCGCAGTATCCACATCGACCTGGAACCCGGAAGCCTGCTGCTGATGAGCCACACTTCGCAGCTGCATTACGTTCACGGCATCGGCAAGACGCGCGAACCGGTCGGGCCGCGCATCAGCCTGGCGTATCGGGTCAGGCCGGCCGCAACGCGCTGAAAGAGACCGGAGCCTGGATGGCAGCGCGGCGGTCAGTCGATCAACGGACGCGGGGTCGTGGCAGTGCTCGCAGGCAGGGGCGGCATCGCAACTTGCGGCATCTTGCCATTGAGTGACTCCAGGAAGGCAGCGATGTCGCCGGCATCGGCCGGCCCGAGATCGCGCCCCAGTTGCGTCATGGCCATGATCCGCACCGCTTCGCGCAAATCCCAGACTTGGCCGGCGTGGAAGTAGGGCGCCGTCAGCGCGACGTTACGCAATGGCGCCGTACGGAAGACATGGCGGTCGCTTTCGACATGGGTGATCGCGAAACGGCCCTGGTCGGCGGCCGGCAGCAGGCGCGGGTCCGGCGGTTTGATCACGCCGAACTTGAAGAAGGATTGGCCGCCGAGATTGATGCCGGCATGGCAGGCGACACAGCCGTTGCCGATGAACAGGTCCAGGCCACGTTTCTGGCGGGCATCCAGCGCGCCTGCTTCGCCGACGAGGAAACGATCGAACGGCGCATCGGGCGTAATCAGCGTGGCCTCGAACGCTTCCAGCGCCCTGGCCGTGTTGTCGAAACTCACCGCGCTTCCGGGCGCCATACCGGGGAAGGCCGCCTCGAAAGCGGCGACGTAGCCGGGCATGCTCCTGAGTGTCGCGACCACGCGTTCCGGGCGGTTGTTCATCTCTGCCACCGCCTGCACGGGGCCCTTGGCCTGCTCGGCCAGGTCCTGCGCGCGACCGTCCCAGAACTGGCTGGCGTTGAACACGGAATTGAAGACGGTAGGCGCGTTGCGTGGGCCACGCTGGAAGCCGTGGCCCACGGACGTCGGGACGTTGTCGACACCGGCGGTGCTCAGGCTGTGACAGCTGTTGCAGCTGATGACCTGGCTGGATGACAGCCGCGGATCAAAGAACAGCATCCGTCCGAGTTCGATCCTTGCCGCGCTGATTGGCTCCCCGCGGACCACGTCCTGCCGAAGTGGCAACGGTTTGAAAAGCGCAGCGGCACGCTCCCGCAGCGCCACCTCGGACGAGTCCGCACTGGCCGTGACCGACGGCGGCGGAATCGTATTGGCGTCGGCCGTCGGCGCAGGATCGCCCGCAGGATCTGTCGCAGGAGCGCATGCGCCCGCCAGTGCCGTGAGGCAGGTAACACAGCCCAGCGCAATGCCACGGAGCAAGTGGTGCATCATCCATCCTTGGTTCGAAACGAGCACGTGCATGTGCAGTCAGCCGCATCACGCGGAAGGCACGAATTCTTGACGCGCATTCTGCGCATCTGCCCAGGAACCAATCCATAGGAGTCGTCTCAGTCGCCATGACCACGACGTCGCAGTCCCATCGCCTGTTCTTCGCGCTCTGGCCCGGCGATGCATTGCGTCACTCGATTGACCAGGCTGCGCGACGGCTCGAACACGAACTCGCGCCGGGCGGACGTCGCCTCGATGCCGCGCGATACCACGTGACGCTGCAGTTCCTGGGCGATTTCGATCCATTGCCGCCCGGGCTGGTCGACAGCGCCTGCGCGGCGGCGGCACGGGTGCGGGTGCCGACGTTCGACATGGTCCTCGATTGCGCCGGCAGCTTCCGCGGCAGCAACGTCTGGTGGCTGGGCGCGCTTGCGATGCCCGCTGGCCTGCAGGCGCTGTGGAGGGCACTCGGCGTCGCGCTGGAGGAGCAGGGCGTTGCCGTTAAGCCGTCAGCGGATTTCCATCCGCACCTGACCATCCAGCGCAACGTGCGCCGGCACATCGATGCGATTCCCATCGTGCCGCTGGCCTGGGCCGTGCACGAGTTCGTGCTGATCGACAGCCGGGCCGGCGAGCCTTATCGAATCGTCGGGCGTTGGCCGTTGCCAGGGTGAAGCACCACGTTCAATGGCGCAGCTCGATCCCCGGATCGCGATCGATGCTGCCGTTCTCGCGTACCACCACATAGTCCAGGCGTGTGGCGAACAGCACCGGCATCGGGTGCGCCAGCGGTTCGCGGATGAAAGCGAGCCGCCAGCCGTAGCGTTCGCAGGCAACCAGCATCGCTGCCTGCGGGCCGCTCAGGCCCATGCGGCGCTGCTGCACGTGGATGTCAGTGGCGGGTGTACGCCGGTCGCGCTGGCTCATGTCGGTCCCCCATTCGGTGCCGTGATACTCGGGCCCCTCATCTGCTCCAACGCGAAAGCGTGTGCACAACAGGACGCCGTTTGATCCGCGCGCTGCTTGATCAGGCCGACAAACCGTCGGCCGGCACGTCGCTTGCCCACAGCAGCGCGGCCTCGCGTTCGTGCGGATCGAAGGCGAGGATTTCCGTGTGCGGGAACAAGCGCCCCGAAAACTCGGAGATGCGCGCCAGCCAGTGCTTGTCGGTGATGATCGCGCCGCGGGCGAAGCGGTGGTACTCGCCGAATTTTCCGAAGGCGTAACTCAGGTCCTTGCCCATTGCCTGGGCGGTCAGGCCGGTGAAGCCGGTCAGGTCGCAGAACACGCCGATGCGCTGGTGCTGTGCCAGTCGCGACTCGATGTCGGCGATGCAGCGATCGTAGTCGTCGCCGTCGAGGGTCCCGCTGAAATGGAACGCCGCGACGTGCGAAGGCGAGGGGAGTATCTCGATCATGGCCCGACCTCCTCAGTCTTTCAGGAATGCGCCGCAACCCTTGTACGTCTTGCCACCCGCACTGAGCTGGGCGGTGGCCTCGAACGAATTGCCGCTCATGTCGTCCTGGCACGGCTTGCGTTCGATCTTCAGCTCGACCTGGGTGCCGTTGTCGGTCTTGCCGGCGAAGCCCGGGCCGCCCTTGAGCGGTTTTGCGTTGGCGACTTCGATTTTCCTGCCGCCATAGTCGAGTTCGGCATGCAGCAGCGGTGCCTCGCCCATGCCGACCTCGACCCACCAGCCGGGCTCGTTGCCGGCCGCGCGGAATCCGATGCCGCGGGCCTTGGCGGCCTCCCACGGTGAAGGACCTTCGGCCTGGCTGCAGTCGCGCTTGTCCTCACCGCCCAGAGTGAGGGTGCCGGTGCGACCCTTGGTCCAGAATTCGTTGCCCTTGTCATCGGCATAGCGCGCGCCGGAGGCGGAGACCGCCTGCGGAATGGTCAGCTCGCGCCCGGAGTACGACAGCACGACGCGCTCGGGCGGATTGAAGTCGGCGCTGAGCCGCACTTCGCCGCATTGCCAGTGGCTGACCTGGGTGGCGACCGTGCCGGGCGGCGGACTCGCCACGCGCACCAGCTGCAGGTCGACGGGCGCATTCGCCGTTGGATCCACCGAGGTGCGCGTGTCGGTGACGAACCACAGCTTGCCGTCGGGCCCGGTTAGCGATGCATGCAGGCCGTACTGCCCACCGGCACGCAGCTTCACCGGGTCGTAGGGCAGGCTGAACGCGTACGGCGGCCCCGACAGGTCGTGGAACGTCTTGTCCGCGAGGATCGCGTTGGGCGTGTCAGCGAGCTGGTTGTTGATCAGTTGCACGCGCAGGCTCGAACCGGGCGGCATCATGATCCGTTCGCGGTAGCTGGCCGTCCCGGTCACGGCGTGGGCGCCCTGCGTCATCGCCGGCGTCGGCCGGGTCGAAGCCGTCCCCGAGTCGGTCGAAGGCTGGCAGGCAGCCAACGACAGCGACACGGCAATCGCGATGCCGAACAGGCGGGGCAGGGGCGACTGCGGCAGCAACGACGGCAGCGACTTCGACTCGGACATGGGCGACTTTCTCCTTGAAAGGCGCCCAGCCTAGCCGCGGCCATGTTGCGACGATGTCATTGCGGCGTGCTCGCGGTCCGCACCACCGGGTACAACCGGTAGCGCGAATCCCAGGACGAATGACGACGGGCGAAAAACTCCAGTCGCGCCTGCGGGTCCGCGGCGAACGCGGCATCGTTCTTCAGGCGATTCTCAAATTCGGCCTTGACCTTCGGGTCCTTGAGCATGTCGCGCGCCACTTCCTCGGCGACGTAGTCCTCCATGTACTCCTTGCGCTCGAAGGCGTTGTTGAACTCGCCCCAAGCCACGAGTGCGTCGGGCGCTTGCGGCTCCAGCAGCGCCATGACCAGCCGCGCTTCCGGCTGCGCGATCGGCACGAACAACGCGCCGGCGGGAACGTCCTGGGTCTCCGGCTTCCACTGGCCGGTGAGCGTCACGCGCTGGTGTCCCTCGACCGATTGGGCGGTGAAGGTGGCCTGGTCGGCACGGAAGGTCTCGACCTTCGCCCGCGCCTGCGCGGACGTCAGCCGGCGATAGCCGATGCCGTGCTGGTCGAGCTTGGCCGCGACCCAGCTGGCGTGCGCGGCCGGCACCAGGTACCCGCCCTTGGGAGCGTTGACGACGTGGTCGGGCACGATCTCGTCACGGATCGGAATCTGCCAGATCTGCGGCTTGCTCTCGTCGTAGCGGGTCATCAACGCACCGGACACGTCCGATGCCGTGCGCGTATAGGCATAACCGCGGAAGTCGATGATGCGGCTCTTGTCGGTGGCCTTGTAGTCCAGTGCGACCGGTTGGCCGCCAAGCTCGGTGGCGCGTTTGTCGGCGGCTGCGGTCAACTGCTGCCATTGCGCGCCATTGCTGGCGACCAGATCGAGCAGGGCGACGATGATGTTGTGCGTCACCTTGACGCGGTGCGGGTAGTCGCGCCAAGAGTGGGTCTCGACCAGCATGCCCAGTCGATTGCGCAGCTGGAAGTAACCGTGCGAGAAGCGCGGCGTCGGCACGCCGTCCTCGAAGCCCGATGCCGGCTCGTCGCCTTTCACGAACGAGGGGTAGAACGACAGCGGCAGCGAGCCCTGCGCGGCGAGGCGATCAATCACGCCGTCGCGCATCTCGGTGCCGGCGGCGCGCAATGCATCGTCGCCGCTATGCACCGGCTCGACCTGGATGGAGACATCGTGCTCGAACTTGGCGCCGTCGGTGACGTGCAGGTCGATGTAAGCCAGCGGGTCCCACGCATCGACCATCCTCAGCATGGCCTGCATCTCGGGCGTGTCGGCCTTCACGTAGTCGCGGTTGAGGTTGTAGTTCTGCGCGGTCGTGCGCCAGCCCATCTCCTCCGGGCCGCGCTGGTTGGGACGGTTCCAGCGCGCGAAGCGCTCGTGGCCGTCGACGTTGAACACGGGCACGAACAGCAGCACCTGCTTGTCGAGCGCGCCGGGCGCCGCTTCGCCATCGAGGGCCTGACGCAGGGCAAGGAAGCCGGCGTCCTTGCCATCGATTTCGCCGGCGTGGATGCCGCCCTGGATGAGCATGACCGGCAGGCCCTTGGCCTTTGCCGCTTCCGGCGTGAACGCGCCGGCCTTCGACACCACCAGCACCTTCATCGGCCGGCCTTCGGGCGTGGTGCCGAAGTCGTTGCAGCGAACCGCATCCGGATAGCGGCGGGCGAACTGCGCGCACAGGGCGATGACTTCGTCGTAGCGACCTGTTTTCACGAACCCGCTGCGCTCGGACACGGTGGTCAGCGCGGAGGGGGGCGTTGCGGCGGCGGCGGGCAGGGCAGTGAGCAGTGTGGCGAGGGTTGCGACGGCGAGCGGCGAACGGGTCATTGCGCGGGCATCTCACGAAAATGTCGCAGCATGGTAGCCGAGACCGGGCAGGAGCTTTGCGGGTCCGGGTCACGCTGCTGCCATCGCGGTGGCAGCAGGCAACGCCGCCCATGCGATCATGGCGACCTGACCGAATCGCTTTCCGGGGAACCTGCATGTACAGCCTGTATTACTCGCCCGGTGCGGCGAGCCTGGTCGTCCATTGGCTGCTGATCGAGCTTGGCGTGCCGCACGAGTTGCGCCTGGTCGATACCCAGGCCAGGGAGCACAAGGGCGCCGACTACCTCGCGCTCAACCCCAACGGCCTGGTCCCGACGCTGGTCGTAGACGGCAAGCCGCACTACGAAGCCGCCGCACTCGTGCTGCATCTGGCTGACCGCCATGCGGATTCGGGCCTTGCACCTGCCGCCGATAGTCCGTTGCGCGGCGAATACCTGCAGTGGGTGTTGAACGTGGTCAACACCGTGCAGTCGCCGATGCGACTGTGGTGGTACCCGGGCGACATCGACGAGGCCCATGCCGAAGCGGTCCGCGAAGGTACGCGACGTCGCGTTGAAGCGGCCTGGGACCGGATCGATGCGCATCTTGCCGCGAACGGCCCGTACCTGCTGGGCGAGCACCTGAGCGCGGCCGATTTCTACCTCGCGATGCTGATGCGCTGGACACGCAACATGCCGCGCCCGGGCCACGACTGGCCGCACTTGGCGGCGCTGGCGAAGGCACTCAAGGCGCGGCCGTCGTTCAAGACGCTCTACGAACGCGAAGGGCTCACCGACTGGGCCTGAGCGCCGGCAGGCGCCGATCGGGTAGGCTTCCCCTTCCGCTTTGAGCGGCCTGCTGTAAGCGAGTCCCTTGCGGGCGCGCTTGAGCTGCCCGCTTCGAACCCGTGCCAGCACCCGCAGGACCGCCGTAGATGACGACCACCGCCAGCGCCGCCACCGCCGAACCACCGGGTGATTCCCAGGGCCGCATGCCCCGGCAGATTCCCTACATCATCGGCAACGAGGGCTGCGAGCGGTTCAGTTTCTACGGAATGCGCAACATCCTGACGCCGTTCCTGGTCAGCACGCTGCTGCTGTACGCACCGGAGGCCGAGCGCGCCGGCATCGCCAAGGACGTTTTCCACAGCTTCGTCATCGGCGTGTACTTCTTCCCGCTGCTCGGTGGTTGGCTCGCCGACCGCTTCTTCGGCAAGTACCAGACGGTGCTGTGGTTCTCGCTGGTCTACTGCATCGGCCATGCCTGCCTGGCGATCTTCGAAGACAACCGCACCGGCTTCTACTCGGGTCTGTTCCTGATCGCACTCGGGTCAGGCGGCATCAAACCCCTGGTGGTGTCGTTCTGCGGCGACCAGTTCGACCAGAGCAACAAGCACCTGGCCAAGATCGTCTTCGATGCGTTCTACTGGATCATCAACTTCGGCAGCTTCTTCGCATCGCTGCTGATGCCGATCTTCCTGCGCGAGTACGGACCGGCCGTGGCATTCGGCATCCCGGGCGTGCTGATGTTCATCGCCACCTTCATCTTCTGGCTCGGCCGAAAGCAGTACGTCAACGTGCCGCCGGCCGCATCCGATCCCGATTCGTTCCTGCACGTCGCGCGGACCGCGCTGCTCGCGCAGGCGCCGGGGCAGGGCCGTCCGGGCCTGGTCGTGGCGGCGATCGGCGGCGTGCTTGCGATCGGGGCACTGCTTCTGATTCCCAAGCTGGGTTTTGTGATCTGCGCCTGCATGGCGCTGGGCCTGATCATCGCCTTTGGCGGGATGGGCACGTCCCTCCAGCTCGATCGCGCCCGCGGCAAGCATCCCGACCAGGCCGTCGACGGCGTGCGCGCCGTGCTGCGGATCCTGATCGTGTTCGCGCTGGCCACGCCGTTCCACTCGCTGTTCGACCAGAAGGCCTCGACCTGGGTACTGCAGGGCAACGAGATGATGATGCCCAACGACCTGTGGTGGTGGCCGAGCTGGCTGGTCAAGGACGCCGCGCAGATGCAGGCGATCAATCCACTGCTGGTGATGCTGCTGATCCCGTTCAACAACGTGGTGCTGTATCCGGCGCTGCGCAGGCTTGGATTCGAGCCGACGGCACTGCGCCGCATGGGCTCGGGCATCGCCTTTGCCGGCGTGGCCTGGATCGGCGCCGGCCTGATCCAGCTCTACCTAGACGGCGGCCACCCGGTGTCACTGGCCTGGCAGATCCTGCCGTACGCGCTGCTGACCCTTGGCGAGGTGCTGGTCTCGGCCACTGCGCTCGAGTTTGCCTACAGCCAGGCGCCGCGGGCGATGAAGGGCGTGATCATGGCGTTCTGGTACCTCGCCATCACGTTCGGCAGCCTGTGGGTGCTGCTGACCAATGCCGGCGTGCGCAACGAGACGGTGACCTCGCATATCGCCAGCACCGGGCTGAGCGAGAACGCCTTCCTGATGTTCTTCTTCGCCGGTTTCGCCTTCCTTGCTGCGGCTGCGTTCGCGCTCTACGCGCGCACCTATCCGATGCAGGACAACTACCGCAGCGCATGATGACCGCCATGCCGAACATCGCTGCCAGGAGCGCCCACGGATGCTGACATTCGCCTTGATCGCCGTGACCGTGCTGGTCTCGTGGCTGGCCTTCGAACGGCCCGCGCTGCTCAACCGGCTGATCCTGTGGCCGCCGGCCATCGATCGCAATCACCAGTACGACCGTTTGATCACGCACGGGTTCATCCATGCCGACTGGTCGCACCTGCTGTTCAACATGATCACGCTGTACTTCTTCGGCCGCGTGATCGAAGGCGTGATCGGCCAGCTGATCGGGCCGTTCGGGTTCCTGCTGTTCTACATTTCGGCGATTGTCATTGCGATCCTGCCGACCTACCTGCGCCACCGCCACGATCCGCACTACCGCAGCCTGGGTGCCTCCGGTGCGGTATCGGCGGTGCTGTTCGCCTACGTGCTGATCCAGCCGTGGTCGCTGATCATCGTGTTCTTCCTGCCGATGCCGGCGATCCTGTACGCCGTGGGCTACGTCGCCTATTCGTTCTGGATGGACAAGCGCGGTGGCGACAACATCAACCACAGCGCGCACCTGTCAGGCGCGATCTATGGCGTGCTGTTCATGCTGCTGATGGAGCCACGCGTGGGTACGCTGTTCCTCGAGCGCCTGATGCGCCCGAGCTTCGGCTGAGCCAAAGCATCGACCGGGCCGCGCCGGTCGAAGCGTGGCCGGTCAGGCCGCGTGGCGGTCCGATGTCGCCGTGTCGTCGGCGCCGTACGTCTCGAGCAGGCGGGCGTAGATCTCGGCGTCGATCTGCGAGGACTCGATGGAGCCGTCCTTGCCGTTGCGGGCCAGTTCGAACATCCGCGTCATCAGGGCGTCGTCGCTGACGTGGCCGAGGGTCAGGTGGTGCACGGTCATGGGTGTTCTCCGCACTGTGTTTCCTGTCTTGGATCACGCAGATTCCGTGCCAGACGTCCCATCTTGGGTTTGCGTTGGGTGGGACGTGAAAATGTGACGCACTCGGTCATTACTGGTCGCGGCTGGGGCTGAACGAATGACGTAATGCGGCGCCTTGGACCGCCTCCCGCTCACCCGGCATGAATGTCGCCCGTGATATCCAAAACCCTCCCCAGACGATGCCCAGGAGTGCCAGGCATGGCGATCAGGAAGGCCGGCAAGACCACCGCCCGCAAGGCCCCCACGAAGAAAGTGGCCGCCAGGACAACGAAGAAGGCCGCGAAGAAGTCCGCCCGCAAGGTCGTCGCCAAGACGGCCCGAAAGAAGACCAGCGCGAAGACGGCGGCCCGCAAGACACCCGCTCGCAAAAAGGCAGCCAGCAAGGCCGTGGCGAAGAAGACCGTGGTGAAGAAAGCCACAGCGAAGAAAGCCGCAGCAAAGAAGATCACTGCAAAGAAAGCCGTAAAGAAGACCGTAAAGAAGGTTGTGAAGGCCGCGAAGAAGGTCGTGAAGGTGGCTGGCAAAGCGGCAAAGAAGGTCGTAAAGAAGGCGACTGCAAGCAAGACGACCGCGCGCAAGAGCACCAAGACGACCGCCCGCAAGGCCGCCAGCACCCGCGTGACCGCCCGCAAGAAAGTCACTGCCAGCAAGGCACCGGCAAAGAAGGTCGTCGCCAGGACTGGCCGCGCGCCGGCCACGACGAAAGCCCCCGTTGCCCGCAAGCGTGCAACCCGGGCACCGGCCAAGCCGCACATCACGCCGGAGCAGGCACTGGCCAACACCCAGGAACTGCTGGCCGCCAAGCACGAGCGCGATCAGCAACCGCAGCCGTGGCAGCAGTTCGATCCCGCCCATGGTCACGTCCCGAAACCGGGGTTCCAGTCCGACAGCGCGGCCGCCAAAGCCGGGGAACTGCATGCAGCCGAGAGCCGGATGGAGGCCATCCAGGGCAGCATCGGGACCCAGGACCGCCACAACCAGGGCAAGCGTGACAGCCGTTGAGCTGGCGTGCGTTTGACCCAGGGTGATGTTGAACCGGGCGCACGCGCTGACCGACGTGCGCCCACCCCACCTGAGAGATGAGGCCTCGATGACCCAGCACACCATCCAGCACGACCCGGTAATCGGCGTGTTCACCACCACTGTCGACGGTGTCGACGCGCGCCTGGAGTACCAGCGCGAGGGCAACAAGATGGTGATCACGCATACCGGGGTCCCCGAGGCCATCGGTGGCCGCGGCATTGCCGGGCAACTGGTCCGGGAGGCGTTCGAGTTCGCCAAGGCCCAGGGCTGGCACGTCCACCCGGCCTGCTCCTATGCCGCCGCCTGGGTCGAGCGCCACCCCGAGTACAACCAGTTGCTGGTCTGACCGGCGCCTCCGGAAGGGCCGTCCGGGCGGGGCCTCCCGCCCATCACAAGCGCCGGTGCTGTCCCGCTGCGCCCATGTGTGACAGCATGCGCGCCCACCCCCGACTGCCGCGCCCCTGGCGCCTGCCCGCATGCGCCTGAACAAGCACATCAGCGACACCGGCTTCTGCTCGCGTCGCGAAGCCGACGGCCTCATTTCCGAGGGCCGGGTCACCGTCAACGGCCTGCGCGCGCGCATCGGCGCGGAAGTGGGCGAGGGCGACCAGGTCCTCATCGACGGCCAGGCGCTGAAAGTCCGCCAGGCCACCAAGGGCCGGCGCCAGCACGTCTACATCGCCCTCAACAAACCCGTCGGGATCACCAGCACCACCGAGGCCGGGGTCAAGGGCAACATCGTCGATTTCGTCGGCCACGATCAGCGCATCTTTCCGATCGGCCGGCTCGACAAGGAATCGGAAGGGCTGATCCTGCTGACCAGCAACGGCGACATCGTCAACGAGATCCTGCGCGCCGAGAACAAGCTGGAAAAGGAATACCTGGTGGTGGTCAACCACGCCGTCACCGACGAATTCCTGCGGGCAATGGCGCGCGGCGTGCCCGTGCATGGCCAGACCACGTTGCCGTGCAAGACCGGCAAGCTCGGCAGGTTCGGCTTCCGCATCGTGCTGGTGCAGGGCCTGAACCGCCAGATCCGCCTGATGGCGGCGCACTTCGGTTTCCGCGTGAAGCAGCTGCTGCGGGTGCGCATCGGCAACGTCAAGCTCGGGCGCCTCAAGCCCGGCCAGTGGCGCAACCTGACCGACGTGGAACTGCGCGGTTTGTTGCCCCAGCGCACCGAGTGGTGACCGTGTCACGGCATGGCGCGCCATCTGCATACGGGCATCACGCTGCCGTGGCTAACCTGACGCCCATCGTCAAGGGATTGCTCATGAAGCGATTGTTCATGCTGTCGTTGCTGAGCCTGGCCGTACTGGCCGGCTGCAAGCGCGAAGGCGAGCCGGCTGCGCCGGCGACCAGCGCCACGCCAGGAGCGCCCACGGCGCCTGTCGCCACTGCACCTGACGCGACCACGGCAGTCGAACTCAAGGACGTCTCCGAGTCGACCCCGGACTACATCATCGGCATCAGTTACCAGGTTCCGGGCGACCAGCATCCGGCGTTGGCGGCGGAGTTGAAGAAGTACGCCGATGCCGCGCGCGCTGACCTGGTCGAAGCGGCCAAGTCGCGCGGCCAGCCCGGCGGCGCCACGAGCGCCCCGTACGATCTTTCGCTCAGCTTCACCGAGCTGATGAACTCCCCCAGCGTGGTGGCCGTTGCCGCCGATGGCAGCAGCTACACCGGCGGTGCCCATGGCGCGCCGCTGATCGCGCGCTTCGTCTGGTTGCCGCAACAGCAGCGCATGCTGACCGCCCGCGAGCTGGTACGCGACCAGAAGGGCTGGGCGGCGATCTCCGGCTATGTGCGCGAGCAGCTGCATTCGGCGCTGTCGCAGCGTGTCGACGCCGACGACCTGCCGGCCGAAGAGCGTGCCGACGTGGTCAAGTCGGCATCGCGCATGATCGACGACGGCACCGAACCGGCGCCGACCGACTTTGCCCTGTTCGAGCCGATGGCCGCGCCCGACGGCAAGCTCGGCGGCCTGCGCTTCGTGTTCGCCCCGTACCAGGTCGGTCCGTATTCGGACGGCACCCAGACAGTGGAAGTGCCTGCCGACGTGCTGCTGCCGTTCGTGGCTCCCGAGTACCGGTCGCTGTTTACCGGCGGCTGAGCCCGCCGCGGCGGACTGCGCCGCATCGCGCTAGGATCATCCGGCCCGCCACCAGCGCGGGTCCGGCCCGAGGGGGCCAGCCGGTCACACCGAGGGTCGCCATGTCCGCATTGCGCAGTCGGGTCGAGAAGTTGTTGTCGCTGGCCGACGTCCATGTCGGCGGCGATCGTCCGTGGGACATGCACGTCGAGGACGAGCGCTTTTTCGCCCGCGTCATGGCAGAAGGATCGCTCGGCCTGGGCGAGTCGTACATGGACGGCTGGTGGCGCACCGCATCGCTGGATGGCCTGATGTACCGGCTCATCGACGCCGAACTCGACCGCAAGGTGCGGGGCTGGAGCGCCTGGCTCGATGCGGTGCGCGCCTACCTCACCAACCTGCAGAGCCGGCGCCGCAGCTTCGTCGTCGGCGAACACCACTACGACCTTGGCAATGACCTCTACCGGGCCATGCTCGGGAGCAGGCTGGTCTACAGCTGCGGCTACTGGCGCGATACCGGCGGCGCGCGCCTGCACGACCTGGACTCGGCGCAGGAAGCCAAGCTCGACCTGGTCTGTCGCAAGTTGGGTCTGAAGCCCGGCATGCGCGTGCTCGACATTGGCTGTGGCTGGGGCGAGGCGCTGAAGTTCGCCGCCGAGCGCTATGGCATCAGCGGTGTCGGCGTGACCGTCTCGCGCGAACAGGCCGCCTATGCGCGCGAACTGTGTGCGGGCCTGCCAATCGAGATCCGCCTGCAGGACTACCGTGAGATGGGCGGCAGGGAGGGCGACGAGCGCTTCGACGCGATCCTGTCGCTTGGCATGTTCGAGCACGTGGGCGTCAAGAACTACCGCACCTATTTCGAAGTGGCCCGGCGCTGCCTGGCCGATACCGGGCTGTTCCTGCTGCACACGATCGGCACCAATCTCTCGGTGCACGTCACCGACCCGTGGATCGCCCGCTACATCTTCCCCAACTCGATGCTGCCTTCGGCCGCGCAGATCTCGCAGACCTGCGAGGGCCTGTTCGTGATGGAGGACTGGCACAACTTCGGCGCCGACTACGACCTGACCCTGCAGGCCTGGCGCGACAACGTCGAACGCGCCTGGCCGCGGCTCGATGCCCGCTACGACGAGCGCTTCCGGCGCATGTGGCGGTTTTACCTGGCGGCATCGATGGGCAGTTTCCGCAGCCGCCATGCGCAGTTGTGGCAGCTGGTGCTGTCACCCAGGGGCGTGCCCGGGGGGTACGTGGCGCCGCGCTGATCGCACATCACTCCCCCGGCCGGATGCAAGCTGCACTGCACATCGCATCGGCGCCGGCTTTGCCCCACTATGTGCGCTCATTTCGCCCGCTCGACACGAGGGTTGTATGCAGACATGGCTCCGGCGCAAGGACATTGACAAGGTCACGGTCCACGAAGAAGGGCGCCGGCTGGTGCCCACCCTGAGCTGGCCGCACCTGATCGCCCTGGGCATCGGCGCCATCGTCGGCACCGGCATCTACACCCTGATCGGCGTCGGCGCCAACCTCGCCGGACCGGCAGTGCTGTTGTCATTCATGATCGCGGGCATCGTCTGCGCCTGCGCCGCACTGGCCTACGCCGAAATGGCGACGATGATGCCGGCCGCCGGCAGCGCCTATACCTACAGCTACATCGTGCTGGGCGAAGCGATCGCCTGGGTGGTGGGCTGGAGCCTGATCCTGGAGTACTCGCTGGTGGTGAGCACGGTGGCGGTTGGCTGGTCCGGCTACGCCGTCGGCTTCCTCAAGGGGCTCGGGGTGGACCTGCCCTTGTGGTTGACTGCCGGTCCCCATGCCGGCGGCGTGGTCAACCTGCCGGCCGTGATCATCGTGTTCGTCGTCGCCGGCCTGCTGACGGCGGGCACGCGTGAGAGCGCGACGCTCAACGCGGTCCTGGTGGTACTGAAGATCATTGCGCTCGGCATCTTCGTCGCCATCGCCCTGCCGCACTTCGATGTCGCCAACACCCAGCCGTTCATGCCCTACGGTTTCGCCAAGCAGATGGACGCCGGCGGTGTCGAGCGCGGCGTGATGGCGGCGGCGGCAATCATCTTCTTCGCCTTCTATGGCTTCGACGCGATCTCCACCGCGGCCGAGGAAACCAAGAACCCGGGCCGCGACCTCTCGATCGGCATCGTCGGTTCGATGATCGGCTGCACCCTGATCTACATGGTCGTGGCGCTGGCCGCGGTTGGCGCGCTGAGCTTCACCGTGTTCGGCAACAGCCCCGAGCCGCTGGCGCTGATCCTGCGCGAACTGGGCCAGGGCAAGGCGGCGACAGTGATCGCGGCGGCGGCGGTGATCGCATTGCCGACCGTGCTGCTGGCCTTCCTGTATGGCCAGAGCCGCATCTTCTTCGTGATGTCGCGCGACGGTCTGCTGCCGCGCGGACTGTCGAAGGTCAATGCGCGTACCGGCACGCCGATCGCCACGACGATGTTCACGGCCACCCTGGTGGCGGCCCTGGCCGGCGTGGCGCGCCTGGACGAGATCGCGGCGCTGGCCAATGCCGGCACCCTGGCGGCCTTCATCGCGGTGGCGGTGTGCCTACTGGTGCTGCGCAAGCGCGACCCGGAGCGCAAGCGCCTGTTCCGCACCCCGCTGGCGTGGGTGGTCGGTCCGATCGCCATCTTCGGCTGCCTGTACCTGTTCTGGAGCCTGCCGCAGCGCACGCAGTTGTGGTTCCTGGTGTGGAACGCGATTGGCGTGGTGGCGTACCTGGCCTACGGCCGCAAGAGCAGCCTGCTCGCGGCGGGCAAGGAAGCGTAATCGCCTGCTGGCCGCCTTTGTGGCGGCCGCGTTTCAGGCCATCGCCGCCGACAGGGCCGTGCCTGCGTCGGCGTCGAGCTTCAAGCCGGCCAGCTCGTCAGCGCGCGTGCGACCGCGGTTGACGATGGCGATCGGCAATCCCGCTTCGTGTGCGCTGCGCACGAAGCGGAAACCCGAATACACCATCAGCGACGAACCCACCACCAGGACCGCGTCGGAGGCCTGCAACGCCTCCTGTGCCTGCAGGTAACGCGGCCGCGGCACGTTCTCGCCGAAGAACACCACGTCCGGCTTCAGCATCCCCGCGCACTGCGCACACGCCGGCACCCGGAGCGCGCTGAAGTCGTGGCCATCGAGATCGGCGTCGCCGTCGGGTGCGGTCGCGGCATCGAGGTCGAGCCAGTCCGGATTCAATTCCGCCAGCCGCGCCTGCATCGCCGCGCGCGGCTGGCGTTCGCCGCAGGCCAGGCACACGACGTCGTCCAGTCGGCCGTGGAGATCGATCACGTGATGGCTGCCGGCGCGCTGATGCAGCCCGTCGACGTTCTGGGTGAGCAGGATCGACAGCCGCCCCTGCTGTTCCCAGCCGGCGAGGGCGCGATGGGCGGGGTTCGGCTGCGCCCCGGCGATCCTTGGCCAGCCGATGAAGCTGCGTGCCCAGTAGCGGGCGTTGACGTGCGGATCGGTCGTGAACGCCTGGTAGGTGACCGGCGGCGTGCGCTTCCATTGGCCGTCACCGTCGCGGTAGTCGGGGATGCCCGAATCGGTGCTGCAACCGGCGCCGGTGAGCACGAACACGCGCTTGTGGGGGCGGAGCCAGTCGCGCAGCCGTTCGCCTTCGTCGTGCAGGGCAGCGGGCGCGTTGTTGGGTGCGGCGGACATGGCCCCATCTTCTCATCCGATCCCTCCTTGTCCGCTGCGGCCCGGCCGCCAACCTGAACGTCGTCTCATGGCCTGAGACGGCGCTGCGACACGATCCCCCGATGCCACTGGACGCCTTCCATCCCGCCGTTGCCGCCTGGTTCGCCAAGGCATTTCCTGCGCCGACCCCGGCGCAGGTGCAGGCGTGGCCGGCGATCCGCAGCGGTCGCAACACGCTGGTCGCCGCCCCGACGGGCTCGGGCAAGACCCTGACCGCATTCATGACCGCCATCGACGGTCTTGTCCGCCAGGGCCTGGCGAACGCGGAGGGGTCGGGGCAGTCCGATGGCGCGCTGTTCGGCAACGAACCGGTGGCCGCGCTGCCGGACGAAACCGTGGTGGTCTACATCTCGCCGCTGAAGGCGCTGTCGAACGACATCCGCATCAACCTCGAGGCGCCGCTGGCCGGCATCCGCGCCGAGCTGCAGGCCATGGGCCTGCCCGACGTCGAGATCCGCACCGCGGTGCGCACCGGCGACACTCCGCAGGCCGAGCGCGCGCTGACCCGCCGCAAGCCACCGCACGTCCTGGTCACCACGCCCGAATCGCTGTACGTGCTGCTGGGCTCCGAGTCCGGTCGGGCGATGCTGTCTACGGTACGCACGGTCATCGTCGATGAAATTCACGCCGTGGCCGCGAGCAAGCGCGGCAGCCACCTGGCGCTGTCGCTGGAGCGCCTGGAGGCGCTGGCCGGCCGTGGCCTCACCCGAATCGGCCTGTCGGCGACGCAGAAGCCGATCGAAGCGGTCGCGCGGTTCCTGGTCGGTGGGGCTGATGAGGGAGATGGCGCCGACTGCACCATCGTCAACATCGGCTACACCCGCGAACGCGATCTCGCCCTGGAACTGCCGCCCACGCCGCTGAGCGCGGTCATGTCCAACGACCAGTGGGACCAGGTCTACGTGCGCCTGGCGGATCTGATCGAGCAGCACCGCACCACGCTGGTGTTCGTCAACACGCGACGCATGGCCGAGCGCGCCGCGCGCCACCTGGGCGAACGCCTGGGCAAGGACGCGGTCGCCGCGCACCACGGCAGCCTCGCCAAGGAACTGCGCCTGGACGCCGAGCAGAAGCTCAAGCGCGGCGAACTGCGCGTGCTGGTGGCGACGGCATCGCTGGAGCTGGGCATCGACATCGGCGACGTCGACCTCGTTTGCCAACTGGGTTCGCCACGCTCCATTGCCGCGTTCCTCCAACGCGTCGGCCGGTCCGGTCACAACGTCGGCGGCGTCCCCAAGGGGCGACTGTTTCCGCAGACGCGCGATGAACTGGTCGAATGCGCCGCGCTGCTGGACAGCGTGCGTCGCGGCGAACTCGACGCGCTGGTGATCCCCGAAGCACCGCTCGACGTGCTCGCGCAGCAGATCGTGGCCGAGGTGTCCTGCCGCGAATGGGAAGAGGACGCCCTCTACGACTGGGTCCGCCGCGCCTGGCCGTATGCGCGACTCAAGCGTGACGATTTCGATGCGGTCGTGCGCATGCTCGCAGAGGGTTTCACCACCCGCCGCGGCATCCGCGCCGGCTACCTGCACCGCGATGCGGTCAACCGCAAGTTGCGCGGGCGCAAGGGCGGGCGCATGACCGCGCTGATGTCGGGCGGCACCATACCCGACACCGCCGACTACGCCGTGGTGGTGGAGCCCGAGTCGCTCTTCATCGGCAGCGTCAACGAAGACTTCGCCATCGAAAGCATGGCCGGCGACATCTTCCAGCTGGGCAATACCAGCTATCGCATCGTGCGTGTCGAACCGGGCAAGGTGCGTGTCGAGGATGCGCAGGGTGCGCCACCCAGCATCCCGTTCTGGCTGGGTGAGGCGCCCGGTCGCACGGACGAGCTCTCGTTCGCGGTTTCGCGCTTGCGCGAGGAAGTGGCGTCACGGCTGGACATGGACGTTCCTCGCCAGCAAGCGAGCGAAGACGGCGCCGCCGTGCCGCATGCACAGCAAGCCAGCCAATCCTGGCTCCGCGACGAGCTCGGCCTGCCGTCCGCCGCGGCGCAGCAGCTGACCGAGTACCTGGCCAGCAACCAGGCCGCGCTGGGCGCGATGCCCAGCCAGCACACGCTGGTGCTGGAGCGCTTCTTCGACGAGAGCGGCGGCACCCAACTTGTCATCCACACGCCGTTTGGCAGCCGCATCAACCGCGCCTGGGGCCTGGCGCTGCGCAAGCGCTTCTGCCGCCAGTTCAACTTCGAACTGCAGGCGGCCGCGACCGAAGACGCCATCGTGCTGTCGCTGTCGACGAGCCACAGCTTCCAGCTCGAAGAAGTCGCGCGCTACCTGCATTCCTCGTCCGCCGAGCACGTGCTGGTCCAGGCACTGCTCGATGCGCCGATGTTCGGCGTGCGCTGGCGCTGGGCGGCAACGACCGCGCTGGCGCTGCCGCGTTTCGTCGGCGGCAAGAAAGTACCCCCGCAGTTGCAGCGGATGAAGTCCGAGGACCTCCTCGCCACCGTCTTCCCCGACCAGGTCGCGTGCGCCGAGAATCTGGTCGGCGAGCGCGAGGTTCCCGACCATCCGCTGGTGGCGCAGACGCTGCACGACTGCCTGTACGAAGCCATGGACCTCGAAGGCTGGCTGCGCCTGCTGCGGGCGATGGAGGCGGGCGAAGTGACGATCGTCGCGCGCGACCTCAGTGCGCCGTCGCCGTTCGCAGCCGAAGTGCTCAATGCGCGGCCGTATTCCTTCCTCGACGACGCGCCGCTCGAAGAGCGTCGCACCCAGGCCGTGCAGACCCGCCGTTACGCCGACGCGCAAAGTGCCGATGACCTCGGCCGCCTTGACGCATCGGCGATCGAGGCCGTCCGCGAGGAGGCCTGGCCGCAGGTGCGCAGCGTCGACGAGATGCACGAGGCACTGATGGGTCTTGGCGTGGTCACCTCACGCGAGGTGCGCGAGAACGGCTGGGCCGACTGGCTCGCCAGGCTGGCCAAGGACCACCGGGCGACGACGCTGCAAGGCCCCACTGGCGCACGAGGGGTAGGGGTCAAGGCAGGCGTCGCCGTGCCCGGCAACGAAGGCCTGTGGTGCGCGGCCGAGCGCCTGCCGCAACTCCAGGCCATCCACCCGCAATGCGAGCTGCTGCCGCCGATCGAAGCCCCGGCCGAGTTCACGCGACAATCCTGGACGCGAGAGGATGCGCTGGTCGAACTGCTGCGTTCGCGCCTGACCGGTCTTGGACCGACACCGGCGCAGGCGCTGGCCGACGATCTGTCGTTGCCACGCAGCGACATCGACGCCACGCTGCTGCGCCTGCAGAGCGAAGGCTATGTCATGCAGGGCCGCTTCACCGCCGGCATGGAGGTCGATGAGTGGTGCGAGCGGCACCTGCTGGCGCGCATCCATCGCTACACACTGCGGCGCCTGCGTCGCGAAATCGAACCGCTGGCGCCGCGCGACTTCATGCGCTTCGCCTTCGACTGGCAGCGGGTCGCTCCGGGCGCGCGCGTCCAAGGGCCCGAAGCGCTGGCCGGCGTGCTGTCGCAGCTCGAAGGGTACGAGGCGCCGGCCTCGGCATGGGAATCGGAACTGCTTCCGGCCCGCGTCAGCGATTACTCGATCTCCTGGCTCGATGACCTGTGCACGTCCGGGCGGACATTGTGGACTCGCCTGCGCGCCGGCAGCAGCGAGGCCAATGCCGGCCGCGGCAGCACGCCGGTGCGGACCACGCCCATCGTCCTGCTGCCGCGACGCAGTGCGCAGGCCTGGGCGCGGCTGGCGCCACCGGCCGCGGCCGACGAAGCGCTGTCGACGCGCGCCCAGCGTGTGCTCGATCACCTGGGCGAACACGGCGCGTCGTTCTTCGACGAGCTCGTCGCCGGCGCGCACCTGCTGCGCACCGAACTGGAAGACGCGCTGGCCGAACTGGTCGCGCGCGGGCGCGTGCACTGCGACAGTTACGCCGGCCTGCGCGCGTTGCTGGTGCCGGCATCAAAGCGGCCCAGCGCGCATGCCGGCCGCCGTCGCCGAGCGGCACTGTTCGGCATCGAGGATGCCGGTCGCTGGGCGTTGATCCGGCGTGCTCCCGAGGCCGGAAACCAGAAGCGAGATCCCGACGACGTCGAGCACATCGCGCGCGTGCTGCTGCGGCGCCACGGCGTGGTGTGCTGGCGCATGCTCGAACGCGAGGCGTCATGGTTGCCACCGTGGCGCGTGGTGGTGCGGGTCTACCACCGGCTTGAGGCACGCGGCGAAATCCGCGGCGGCCGCTTCATCGCCGGCCTGTCGGGTGAACAGTTCGCGCTGCCCGAAGCCATCGGCCTGATGCGCCAGGTTCGCCAGCGTGCCCACGACGGTGCCCTGGTGTGCGTGTCGGCGGTGGATCCGCTGAACCTGCTCGGCACGGTACTGACCGGCACCAAGGTGCCCCGCCTGGCGGGTTCGCGCATCGCCTTCCGTGACGGTGTGGCGGTGGCGACGCTCGTCTCGGGCGAAGTCGAGATGCTGGTCGAGCTAGAACCGGAAGACGCCCGGGCAGTGCGCAAGGCGCTGCTGCGGGAGCCGGAATCGGCGTTCACACCGTTCGTGCCGGTCGCGGTCGACCCCTGAGGGGCGGCCTGTCCCGCAACGGTCAACGCATCGCAACGTGTGCCGGGCACCATCGCCCGGCCGGCTGCATGGGGGAGTCGGTCTTCCCGCCCAACAAGGACCGTCCCATGCCTACGCTGCGCCCCAAGCTTGCCCGCTTCCTGGCGATTGCCGGCCTGCTCCTGCTCGGCAATGCCTGCACCACCGCGATTGCCAAGGATGCCGCCGCACCCGATGCTCCGTCCGTGAACGACGCCCGCAGCCATCGACCTGACCACCAGGGCCTGATCGTGATCGGCCATCGCGGTGCCAGCGGCTATCGCCCCGAGCACACGCTGGAGTCCTATCGCCTGGCGATCCGCCAGGGAGCCGACTTCATCGAACCGGATCTGGTTGCGACCCGCGACGGCGTCCTGGTCGCGCGCCACGAGAACGAAATCTCCGGCACCACCGACGTCGCCACGCATCCCGAGTTTGCCAACCGCCGCACGACCAAGACGATCGACGGCATCGCGATGACCGGCTGGTTCACCGAGGACTTCACCCTCGCCGAACTGAAGACGCTGCGCGCGAAGGAGCGGATCCCGGCGATCCGTCCGGCAAACACGCGCTTCGACGGCATGTACACCATCCCGACCCTCGCCGAGGTCATCGCGCTGGTGAAGCGCGAAAGCCGCAATGGCCGTCGCGTCGGCATCTACCCCGAGACCAAGCATCCAACCTACTTCGCACGCGAAGGCAGGCGCCTGGGTGGCCAGCCGATCGGCATCTCGCTGGGCGCGAAGCTGGTCGAGACCCTGGTGGCGGAAGGCTTCACCGACCCGCGCCGGATCTACGTGCAGAGCTTCGAGTTCGAGAACCTGATCGAACTGAAAAAGAAGTTGATGCCAGCCGCCGGCATCGACCTGCCGCTGGTGCAGCTGTACGACGACCTCAACCAGGCCCGGCCCTATGACGTTGCCTACAACGCCGGCCACGGCGCCAACATGGGGTCGTTGTATGGCGGACTGACCGGAGAAGTCGAAGGCGGCCTGACCAGCGCGACGCGTTACGGCGCCCTGGCCACCGAACCGGTACTGCAGTGGATGAAGGCCAACTACGCCAGCGGCGTGGGCCCGTGGAAGGGCAACCTGCTGCCGCGCCAACCGCTCGCGCCCCCGCAGGATGCCAACGGCGACGGCAAGGCCGAACTGGCCGGGCAGGGCACCGGCCTGGTCCACCCGATGCTGGGCTGGGCACTGAAGGCCGGATTGCAGGTACACCCCTACACACTGCGCGCCGAAGAAACGTTCCTGGCGCAGACACCCGGCGGCGTCGTCCAGTCGGTCGTTGCCGAAGCGATGCAGCTTTACGGCCTGGGCGTGCAGGGATTCTTCATCGACCAGCCGGACCAGGGCGTGCTTGCGCGCGAGCTGTTCCTCGAGGCCAGTCGCCTAAATCGTTAATACGATGGCGTGAGCGTTTCAGCTTCTCCCATTCGCGTGACGTCCATCGCTCGTCGCAGGCGTAAGTCTGCGGAGTGGCGTCGTCCGCCGGGCTGGGGATTGCTCCGCCCCTGTCGGACATCCTTGTCCGATGCGGGGCGCGGGACATCCATGTCCCGCTGCGGAGCAATCCCCAGCCCGGCGGACGCCGCTCCAGCAATTCGTTGCCCGGTCTTCGGCCTTGGCCCGTCATTCCCGCAAAGGCGAGAGCCCATTGAGCTGCGCGCACAAGCGCCTTTGAAACCACCGGATCCTCCAGCGGGCGTCCGGGCCCGAGCTCACCGAGCAGACGTGCGAATGAGTCGAGGGCACGGACACCGCCCTGTATCCCGGCAGCCCGAGTCCGCCCCTTGCAGCCACGCCACGCGAACATCGCCGGGCACCAGCACGCGAGGTCAATGAAACAACTGCAGCGTTCGCATGGAGGGGGTGGGGTGTATTTCGCGAACAGTTAACGGAGCGAAGCGGAGGTTCGCGGAATGCACCCCACCCCCACCCCACGCAGACACTGACCCCACACGCGAAGCAGCCTTCACCCTCACCAAAAAAAAACGCCCGGGTCACCCCGGGCGGTTTCGATGAACCAGTGCGATGAAGCGACTTACTTCTTGGCAGCCTTGCCCGTTGCTTCGGAGCCCGGCGTTGCGGTCAGGCCACGCTTCTCCAGCAGCGGCTCGATCTTCGGATCGTGGCCGGCGAAGTTGCGGAACAGCTGCAGCGCATCGACGCTGCCGCCCTGCGACAGCAGCGACTGGCGGAAATGGTCGCCGTTCTTGCGCGACAGGCCACCGTTCTGCTTGAACCACTCCACCGAATTGGCGTCCAGCACTTCCGACCAGATGTAGGCGTAGTAACCGGCTGCGTAGCCACCCATGATGTGGCTGAAGTACGGCGTGCGGTAACGCGGCGGCACCGCGTAGAAGTTGACGCCGTCCTTCTTGAGCGCCGCGGCCTCGAAGCCCATCACACCGTTCGCGGCAGGCAGCTGCGACGCGGTCGCCTGGTGCCAGTTCTGATCGAGCATCGCCGAACCCAGGTACTCCGTCGTGGCGAAGCCCTGGTTGAACTTCGAGCTGGCCAGCACCTTGTCGAGCAGTTCCTTCGGCATCGCCGCGCCGGTCTGGTAGTGCTTGGCGTAGTTGGCCAGGATCGACGGCCAGTCGGCCCACATCTCGTTGACCTGCGACGGATACTCGACGAAGTCACGCGGCACGCTGGTGCCG
>DATDBI010000263.1:0-2482 GCA_036524915.1 Lysobacter sp.
CGTCGAGGAGTACCTGGAGAGCCACCCGCTCGACCACGACACCCTGCGCACCGGCGGCAAGGTCGCGCGGCTGCCGGTGATGATCGATCCGCGCCAGCTGCACCAGGTGCTGACCGTGCTGGTGCACAACGCGCTGACCTACGGCCGCATGCCGGGCGAGCCCGCGCGGGTGTCCGTCCATGTATATGCGGACGAGGCCGGCACACCGTCCATCGACGTCCTCGATCGCGGCCCCGGCATCCCGGAGTCAGTGGCATCGCGGCTGTTCCGGCCGTTCTTCACCACATCGAGCCATGGCACGGGGCTGGGCCTCTACATCGCCCGCGAGCTTTGCCGTGCCAATCAGGCGACCCTCGACTATGTCGCCATGCCAGGCGGCGGCGGCTGCTTCCGGATCCGACTTACTGGCAGCCACACCCTGATGTCCGCCTGACCCGGCGGAACGAACCGCCAAACCCCGCGCTGCCGGCGTGGAGCCCGGCGCGTTCCTGAATGCGCAAAACGGAGCGTTTCGGCTTGGCGCTTCACGCGGCCTTAAGTTATCGTGGCGCACGCGGAGGGGACGATGGCTGAAACACGTAGTGCACTGGTGGTCGACGACGAACGCGATATTCGCGAGTTGCTCGTCATGACGTTGGGGCGGATGGGCTTGCGTTGCGATACCGCCTCCACCATCGGGGAGGCACGCAGCCAGCTGTCCCGGAATCGATACGACCTCTGCCTGACCGACATGCGCCTGCCGGACGGCTCGGGCATGGACCTCGTCGCCGAGATCAGCCAGAAGCACCCCGAGACCCCGGTCGCCATGATCACCGCCTTCGGCAATGTCGAGGCCGCGGTCGAGGCACTGAAGGCCGGCGCGTTCGACTTTGTCGCCAAACCGGTCGACCTGGCCGTGCTGCGCGACCTCGTCCGGCATGCCCTGGATCTCAACGAAGGCCGTCGCAGCGCGCCTCCGGCCGACGCCGTCGCCGCACGCCTGTACGGCCAGTCGCCGGCCATGACCACGCTGCGCCAGACCATCGCCAAGGTCGCCCGCAGCCAGGCCCCGGTGTACATCGTCGGCGAATCGGGCGTGGGCAAGGAGCTGGTCGCCCGTACCATCCACGCCGAAGGTGGCCGCGCAGGCGGCCCGTTTGTCCCGGTCAACTGCGGCGCGATCCCGGCCGAGCTGATGGAGAGCGAGTTCTTCGGCCACAAGAAGGGCAGCTTCACCGGCGCCCATGCCGACAAGCCCGGCCTGTTCCAGAGTGCCGACGGCGGCACGTTGTTCCTCGATGAGATTGCCGAGCTGCCGCTGTCGATGCAGGTCAAGCTGCTGCGCGCGATCCAGGAAAAGTCGATCCGCCCGGTTGGCGCCAACAGCGAAGTCCCGGTGGACGTGCGCATCCTGTCTGCCACGCACAAAGACCTGGGCGCGCTTGTCACCGATGGCCGCTTCCGCCAGGACCTTTACTACCGCATCAACGTCATCGAACTGCGCGTGCCACCGCTGCGCGACCGGCAGGACGATCTGCCCGGCCTTGCCGCGATGGTGCTCAAGCGCCTGGCCACGGCGCAGTCGCGCCCGGTGCCTGTGCTCAGCGACGACGCGATCGAGATCCTGCGCAGCTATTCCTTCCCGGGCAACGTGCGCGAGCTGGAGAACATCCTCGAGCGCGCACTCGCCCTGGCCGAAGACGAAGCCCTGACGGCGGCCGACCTGCGCCTGCCGCAGGCCGCGCAGGCGCAGGGCCAGGTGTTCCCCAGCCAGAACGGCGCAGCTGCAATCGCGACGTCGTCAACGCCAGCACCCATCGCCGTGCCCGGTCAGCCGATGATGGCCATCGACCCGCGCACGCTCAACCCACGCGACACCGCCAGCAGCCCCCTGCCCTCATACATCGAGGAAATCGAGCGGGCCGCGATCCAGCAGGCGTTGCAGGAAAACCGCTACAACAAGACGCGGACTGCAGCAGCACTGGGCATTACGTTCCGCGCACTGCGCTACAAGCTGAAGAAGCTCGGGATCGACTGAAGGCCGTTCGCGCGCAGCGCGAATCGCGCCTCGGCGCCGGGTCATTCCCGCGAACCGCAGGCAACGGCCGATGAACGATTCGCCCGCGAACGCGCGGCGATACTTGTCGGCCAGCACGCACCGCGATAGAAAGCTGACGGACCGCACATGCTTTGGCAGCATGTGCCCGCAGCAGTCGCTTGCCAGCCTATCGGGTCCAAACCCGCCCCAGTCACCGCCAGATCGGTGCGCTGACGCTGAGCGTCACTGGGCCGAGGAAACTGACAAATTGCGTCACTACCGCATTGCCAGCTTCTGACATTTTGCGTGAACGCATACCCAAATTAGCAACAGGGGCGGGCAAAACCGCCCTTGGCACGGCTTATGCGTGTATTTTCAGCGCACGTGCCGTGAGCACGGCTGCCCGAGGATCGGAAGGCCCGACCCAATGGCACGTGACGTAACAAAAACACTCCTAGGGGAAAC
>DATDBI010000264.1:0-21610 GCA_036524915.1 Lysobacter sp.
GCCGGCGACTTCGTCGCTGAGCTTGAGGTAGTTGGCGAACCGTTGCGGGTCGAGCTTGCCGGCTTCGATCGCTTCGCGCACCGCGCAGCCGGGTTCGCGCGCGTGCTTGCAGTCGCGGAACCGGCACTTCTCCGCCAGCTCCTCGACGTCGCTGAAGTTCTCGGCGACGTCTTCCTCGCCGGTGGGCTTGAGCTCGCGCATGCCCGGCGTGTCGATCAGGCACGCGCCGGTCGGCAGCGGGATCAACGCACGGTGGGTGGTGGTGTGGCGGCCGCGCGAATCGTTCTCGCGCACTTCGCCGGTCTTCATCCGCTCGGTGCCGAGCAGGGTGTTGGTCAGGGTCGACTTGCCGGCACCGGAGCTGCCGACCAGCACCGCGGTGCAGCCGGGCAACAACCACGGGTTCAATGCGGCGACGCTTTCGGGGTCGCGGGCATTGACCGCGCGCACCGCCACACCCTGGGCGGCCAGCTCGACCAGCGCGGCCATCGCGCCGGGCAGCACTTCCGCATCGGCGGCCTCGGCCTGGTCGGCCTTGGTCAACACGACCACCGGCTCAACCCCGCCGCCGCGCACGAGCAGCAGGTAGCGCTCGATACGGCGCGGATTGAAGTCGGCATCGAGGCCGCAGACGACGAACACGGTGTCGACGTTGGCTGCGATGAGCTGCTGCTGGTAGTGCTCGCCGGCCGCGCCTCGCTTGATCGCGCTGCGACGCGGCAGCAGCGCCACCGCCTTGCGGCCTTCGACCAGCAGCCAGTCGCCCACGCCGGGGCGCTGGTCGATGGTGACCGTCCCCTTGCGGTAACCCGCCGGGCGCTGCCACTCGGGCAGGGACTCGACTGGGAAGCCATGGTCGGGGCCATCGGCGACGATGTAGCCGCTGCGGTGCTGTTCGATCACCCGGGTCGGCCTTGCATTGGGGTGCTCGGCCATCAGGTCGAGCCAGACCTGGTCGGACGGCGAAATCCCGACCGGCACCGGTGAACTGGCCTTGAGCGGCCAACCAATGGCCTGGAGGGCGTCGAAACCGGCGATCAAGACGTTGCGGGGGGCGATGACATGCCCGGGATTCTAACTGCCAACCCGAGCGCAGCGAGGGATCGGGCGGTCCGGCAGCTCCCGGTGGCCCAACGCCGATCCTCCTTCGAGTTCGGGACAAGCGGCGTGGCCGTTACCGCTCACACCGTCGCAGTTGCGCATGAATGCGGCTTTTACGCTGCCGTTCGCGCCAGTTTCGGCTAGTCTGGCCCTCCGACTCCCTATTTGCCTGCAGCAATGTCCCAGTCCCCCGTGAAGACCCGCGAACGCCTGTCCGAAGTCCGCTACGAAATCCGCGGCGAACTGGCCCGACGAGCGCGCGAGCTGGAGGCCCAGGGCCGCAAGCTGATCAAGCTCAACATTGGCAACCCGGGCGCGTTCGGTTTCCGCGCACCGGAGCACCTGCAGCGCGCGATCGCCGACCACATCAGCGACACCGACCCCTACACGCACCAGCAGGGACTGCCGGAAGCGCGCGAGGCCATCGCCAGTTTCCACAAGCAGCGCGGCACGCCCAATGCGAGCCCGGAGCGGGTGTTCGTCGGCAATGGCGTCAGCGAGCTGATCGACCTGTCGCTGCGCGCGTTGCTGAATCCGGGCGACGAGGTGCTGCTGCCTTCGCCCGATTATCCGCTGTGGTCGGCGGCGACCATCCTCAACGACGGCCGTCCGGTCTATTACCGCTGCCTGCCGGAGAACGGCTTCCTGCCCGACCCGGACGAGATCGCCTCGCTGGTGTCCAGCCGCACCCGCGCGATCGTGCTGATCAACCCCAACAACCCGACCGGCGCCGCGTACCCGCGCGAGCTGATCGAGAAGATCGTCGCCATCGCCGCCCGCCACAAGCTGCTGCTGATGTGCGACGAGATCTACGATTCCATCCTCTATGACGGCAACCAGTTCACCCCGATCGCACCGATCGCCGGCGAACTGCCGTGCCTGTCGTTCGGCGGCCTGAGCAAGGTCCACCGCGCCTGCGGCTGGCGCGTGGGCTGGGCGGTGCTGTCGGGCGATCCGGTCGCCAGCGGCAACCTGCACCACGCGATGGACCTGCTCGGTGCACTGCGCCTGTGCGCGAATGTGCCGGGCCAGTTCGCGATCGAGGCCGCGCTGCACGGCGAAGACACCATCGCGCCGCTGTGCGCGCCGGGCGGGCGCCTGTTCGAGGCACGCCGCGCCGTCATCGACAGCGTTGCCGCCAGCCGACACCTGCAACTGGTCGAACCGGCCGGTGCGCTGTATGCATTCCCGGCGGTCACCGGCGCCGCCGCGCAGGGCTTCGACGACCACCGCTTCGCGCTCGAACTGCTCGAGACCGAGGACGTGCTGGTGGTGCCGGGCTCGAGCTTCAACGTGCCTTATCGCAATCATTTCCGCGTCACCCTGCTGCCGCAACCGGACGACCTGCGCGAAGTGTTCCGCCGCATCGAGCGCCTGCTGGATCGCTACGCGGGCAGCGAGGCCGCGCAGGCACAGGCGGCCGTGGCCTGACCGTCATGGCGAGCGTTCCCGCCACCGCACTGTCCTACCTGGCGCTTGGCGACAGCTATACCATTGGTGAGGGCGTCGCCGATGACGGCCGTTGGCCACACCAGCTCGCGCACGCGCTGCGCGAGGAAGGCATCGCACTGGCCGACCCGCGCATCATCGCCACCACCGGCTGGACCACGGACGAACTGACCTGGGGCATCGACGGCGCCGAGCCGCTGGGCGAGTGGGATTTCGTCAGCCTGCTGATCGGCGTCAACAACCAGTACCGCGGTCGCAGCGCGGTGGAATACCGCACCGAGTTCGAGGCGCTGCTCCAGCGCGCGGTCGCCTTCGCCCGCGGCCGCGCCGATCGGGTGCTGGTGCTGTCGATCCCGGACTGGGGCGCCACGCCTTTCGTGAAGACCACCCCGGCCACGCCGGCCGCGATCTCCGCCGAACTGGACGCCTACAACGCCGCCGCGCAGGTGGTGTGCGAGGCACATGGCGTGGCCTTCGTCGACATCACGCCGGTGTCGCGCGAACGCGGTGGCGACGTGGACATGCTGGCCGACGACGGCCTGCATCCGTCAGCGGCGATGTACACGCAGTGGACAACGCTGGCCTTGCCGGCCGCGCGCGGGCTGCTGTCACGATGACGCCGGTGGATTCCGGCATCGTCACGACGCCGCGCGATGCGACGGTGCCGCTGCCGGGCAAGCAGGCACGCGCGCTCGCGTCGGCCTTCCTGCCGCGCGAGCACTGGTACGGCCGCCGCGACTACTACTACGCCTGGAGCAAGTTCGGCACCGACCCGCTGTACCCGGGCGTGTGCGAGGCATTGCGCGGCACCAGCGCGCCGCTGCTCGACCTGGGCTGCGGCCTTGGCCTGCTCGCCCACGCGCTGCGCGCCGACGGGCAGCGGATGCCCTATCGCGGCTACGACAACGACGTCGGCAAGATCCTGCGTGCGCGCAAGGCGGCGGCGCGGTGCGACCTGGGCGATGTGCAGTTCGAGACCGCCGACCTCGCCGAAGGCGTACCGGCACATCGCGGCAGCGTCGTGGTGCTCGATGTCCTGCAGTTCATTCCGGTGGCGGCGCAGATGCACGCCATCGACAGCGCCGTGGCGATGCTCACGCCTGGCGCGAAGCTGGTAATCCGCACCGGCCTGGCCGACGGCAGCAACCGCGCCCACGTCACCCGCTTCGTCGATGTGTTCGCCAAGGTCGTGGGCTGGATGAACGCCGCGCCGCTGAACTACCCCGATACGGAGGCGGTTCGCGCGCGTCTCGACGCCGCCGGGTTGCCGGCGACGTTCACCTCGTTGCGCGGGCGCACGCCGTTCAACAACTGGCTGATTGTCGCGGGCTGACCTCCCCTACACGGACTCCAGCTGCTCGGGCAGCACCGTCCGGTAGCCACGCAGTTCCAGGCTATCAAGCACCGCCGCCAGCGTTTCCACATTGCGGCCATGACGCGCACCCTCGTGCAGCAGCACGATCGCACCCGGTGCGAGGTCGCTCTCGATGCGCGACACCACGCCGGCCGGGTCCTTCAGCACGGCATCGAATCCACGTGCCGACCACGCCACCCGCGCCAGGCCGTGGCGCTTGAGCGCGGCGGCGACGAACGGGTTGGCCATGCCGACCACGGCCCGGAACCAGCGCGGCGGCGCCCCCGCCAGCGCAGTCAGTGCGGCCTGGGCATCGTCGATCTGCGCCCGCATCGCCGCCGGCGGCAGCGCCCAGAAGCGCGCCTGCGGATGGGTATGGCTGTGCTGGCCGATGCCGTGGCCGCGGCGGGCAATCTCGCCGACCAGCTCCGGTCGCGCCTGCGCGCGCTCACCGACCAGGAAGAAGGTCGCGCGGGCGTTGCGGGCATCGAGCAGGTCGAGCATCGCCCGGGTGTCGTCGGAGGGGCCGTCGTCAATGGTCAGCCAGACCACCGGCTCGATCGTCGGCAGCCGTGACAACACCGGACTGAGCAGGCGCGACTGCGGCCACAACGTCGCCCATACCAGCGTCAGGTGGGTCACCAGCAGTGCCGGCAGGCCGACCTGCCAGCCCCAGTGCCACCACAGCGCTAGCACGGCCAGCTGCGAGGCGGCAAACAACCAGGCCCAGGCGTGGGGATGGCGGGGCGGTCGGTGGAAGGTTGGCATCGCATGAATGGTAGCCGGGGTTGCCTCCGGACGGCCGCGCCCCCACATGCACCACATACCCACCAGGCCAGACCCCCCATGTCCCTCGACCCCGCCCTGCGCTCGCGCATCGAAACCCTGTTGCAGTCCAACCGCGTCGTCCTGTTCATGAAGGGCGCGCCGGAGGCGCCGCAGTGCGGTTTCTCGGCCAAAGCAGTCGGCGTGCTCAACGCGCTGATCCCGCAGGGCTACACCCACGTCGACGTGCTGTCGGACGCGGAGATCCGCGAAGGCATCAAGCAGTACGGCAACTGGCCGACGATCCCGCAGCTGTACATCGACGGCGAACTGGTCGGCGGCAGCGACATCGTCGAGCAGCTGGCCGGCAGCGGTGAACTGCACGGCGTGCTCGGCCTGGCCGCACCGGACCGCAGCCCGCCGCAGCTGACCATCACCCCGACCGCGGTCGAGATGCTGCGCGGGGCCATTGCCAACGCTGGCAGCGGCTACGCCGTGCAGCTCGACATCGACGCACGCCACAATGCCCGCCTGCAGCTGGCGCCGGTGGATCCCAATGCCGTCGCCGTCGAAGTCGATGGCGTGCGCGTGCAGACCGACTGGATGCAGGCGCGCCGCGCCGACGGCATCACCATCGACTGGGTCGACGATGAGCGTGGCCGCGGCCTGGTAGTGCAGAACCCGCACGCGCCGCCGGCGGTGCAACCGATTGGCCCGGCCGATGTTGCCGCGCGTGTAGCGGCCGGCAACCTGCGCCTGGTCGACGTGCGCCCGGCACCCGAGCGCCAGCTGGCCAGCGTGCCGGTCGCGTTCGACACGTTCGACGACGGACTCGATGCGCTCGAAGGCCTGCCGAAGGACACCGCACTGGCGTTCCTGTGCCACCACGGCGGTCGCAGCCAGCAGGCCGCCGAGCACTTCCGCGGCCTGGGCTTCCGCGAGGTCTACAACATCGTCGGCGGCATCGACGCATGGGCGGACCTGGACAGCTCCGTCGCCAAGTACTGATCGCCCGACCTGATTGCAGGAGCGAGCCTGCTCGCTCCTGCGTTGTGCGTCAGCCGAAGCCACCGCCGGCGTCGAGGTACTCCTGTTCCTCGGCCGACGTGACTCGCCCGAGCTCGCGGTTGCGATGCGGGAAGCGGCCGAAGCGCGCGATCACGTCGCGATGGCGGCGCGCGTAGTCGAGGTAGTTCTGGCCCGCATCGCCTCCGATCGATGCCGCCAATGCGACCGACCGCTCCTGGTCGGCGAGCACCTCGGAATGCTCGAAGGGCATGTACAGAAACACGCGCAGCGATGGATCGACCTGATGGTCGAAGCCATGCTCGATCGCATGGCCTGCGTAGTGCCGCGCCAGCGGGTCGGTCGCATAGGCATGGCCGCTGCCGCGAAAGACGTTGCGCGGGATCTGGTCGAGCAGGATCGCCAGCGCCAGCGCGCCTTCGGCGGTGCCCTTCCAGTCGTCGAGCTCGAGACGGGCGGCGCGATGGTGCGTTGCCAGCCACTCCTCGCGGCAACGCGCGTCGAAGACGTCATCGCGGGAAAACCAGCGTTCGTAACCGGCTTCCTGCCAGAAGGTGAGGATGTCGTGCGGGTTGATGGGCATGCGCGGCTGTCGTTCGGGGGACGGTCGGATGATAGAACGCCGATGCGTCAGGCACCGCTCACACCGACTCGTCCGCCAGTTGCGTTTCCAGCTCGTTGGTCCACAACTCGGTGACGCTTTCCAGCGTGACGGCATGGATCAGCGGCCGGATCGACCCGCCCGAATACGACTGCGATACAAATCGCGCATAGCGCTCGCGAAACGCCAGCCAGCTGCGATGGGCTTCATCGAATACCGCCAGCGACTCGCCGTCCAGCTGCCGGCGCAGGTGCGCGACCACAGTGGCCATGCGCGCCTCGACCCTGCGCAGCTCGTCGGCCGCCTGCTGGTTCATGTCGGACTGGGTGACGCCGGCATCGTCGCTCTGGCGCGCCACTTCTTCGGCCTTGGTGAAATAGTTGTCGGCGATACGCGCCGCGGTCTCGGCCTTGCCGATCAGCCGATGCTCGAACAGGCGCAGGTCGTCCAGGTTGGTGTTGGCGCTGTCCAGGCCCTGCTTGAGATCCAGCAGCTTCTGGTTGCGTTCGATCGCCTCGACCGCACCCCGTCGCTCGACCCGCCGCTGGACGAAATAGAACACCCAGGTCAGCGCCGCGCCGACCAGCAGATAGATGAATTTCTCCATGTCTCCCCCTCTCCAAGGCCCATGTTCCCAGGCGCCTAGTGTGCCCGGGAGACGTCGCAGGGTCTGCGATGCCTGCCCGCCAGACTGCACCGGCACGCCCCGACGACACCGCGCTCACGGGCCCTGCACAAGACTGAACGACCCCGCCGGTCGCTCAGGCGACCGTCACCCAACCACGGCCATCGTTTCAGCACCGTGATCCACCGCACAGCCCATCTCCAGAGGGATCCACCATGAAGCAGTCTGTTGTCGCAGCCCTGTTGCTCGCAGGCCTGCTCGCTCCGCTCGCAGGAAGCGCGCAGCAAATCCAGTGCACCCTGATCTGCAATCCGCCGCGCATGATCTGCTACCCGGCCGGCTCGATACCCCCGATCAACCGCATCTGCCCACAGAACCTCAACGCTGAACCCCCGGCGACGCAATCCGCGCTGACCACTCCGTCGCAGTCGACCGCCGCGCAGAGCGCGTGCTCGGCCGTGTCGGTGTTCAACGAGGAAACGCAGAGCTACGAGTGGGAAATGAACTGCAATTGATCGCGCAGCCATTCGCGCACAAGGAAAAGGCCGGCAGATGCCGGCCTTTTCTTTCCACAAATGCGAACCGAAGGTGTGCAATGCGGCGTCGGAGCGTCGTTCTCCGGGTCGGACGACGCCCTGCCGAAGCCCGAAGCCCACCCGCTATCCCATCAAGCGCTACTCGTCGAAACGCAGATGCCGCACCGACTTGCCATTGCGGCGAATCAGCCTCAGCGCCTCGATGCCCACATTGATGTGATTGTCGACATAGTCCGAACTCACGCGCGCATCGGACGCCTCGGTCTTGACGCCTTCGGGAATCATCGGCTGGTCCGAGACCAGCAACAGCGCCCCGCACGGAATGCGGTTGGCGAAACCGGCGGCAAAGATCGTCGCCGTCTCCATGTCGATGGCCATGCAGCGCATCGTGCGCAGACGCTCCTTGAACGCCTCGTCATGCTCCCAGACACGGCGGTTGGTGGTGAACACCGTGCCCGTCCAGTAATCGTGGCCGAGATCGCGGATCATCGTCGACACCGCGCGCTGCAACGCGAACGCCGGCAGCGCCGGCACCTGCGCCGGCAGATAATCGTCGCTGGTGCCCTCGCCGCGGATGGCCGCGATCGGCAGCACCAGATCGCCCAGCTGGTTCTTCCGCTTCAACCCACCGCACTTGCCCAGGAACAGCACCGCCTTGGGCATGATCGCGCTGAGCAGATCCATCATCGTCGCCGCGTTCGGGCTGCCCATGCCGAAGTTGATCATGGTGATGCCATCGGCGGTGGCACTGGGCATCGGCCGGTCGAGGCCGATCACCTCCGCGCCGGTGAGGCGCGCAAAGGTGTGCAGATAGCCACCGAAGTTGGTCAGCAGGATGTGTTCGCCAAACTGGTCGAGCGGCACGCCGGTGTAGCGCGGCAACCAGTTGTCCACGATCTGTTCTTTGTCTTTCACTTGCATATACCTCGCGTCGTCTCTTGCCGGAGCCAGCGTGCTGGCACGAATGACAAGCTCCAACGCCCGGTCGCCAGCTTGCTGGCGCCTACCAGGGCGGGGTTGCCTGGACCCGCATTCTCTCACGCCCGACCATGACCATCGTCGGGTTTGCACGGACCCGCCGCCGCGGCTAGGGTGCGGATTCGTTGTCCGTGCCACCCCTGGGGAAAATCATGTTCCGACCACTGGTCGCCGCGCTGGCCGCGGTGCTTTGCGCAGGCTTCGCCCATGCGGCCTCGCCCGTTGCGCCTGCTGCCAAATCAACCTCCTCGAAATCGCGCTTCGTGGAAGACCCCTACCCCAGCACCTATCGCGCCATCGCGGCCGGCCCGGTCCTGATCGAGCACGCGACGGTGCTCACCGGCACCGGCCAGCGCCTCGACAACGCCGACGTGCTGCTGCAGGACGGCAAGGTGGTCGCGGTGGGCAGCGCATTGCAGGCGCCGGCCAATGCCACCCGCGTCGATGCCAATGGCAAGTGGGTGACCCCGGGCATCATCGACGTGCACTCGCACCTGGGCGTGTATCCCACCCCCGGCGTCAGCGCGCACAGCGACGGCAATGAAATGACCGGCGCCGTCACCGCCAACGTCTGGGCGGAGCATTCGATCTGGCCGCAGGACCCGGGTTTCGCCGCGGCCCTGGCCGGCGGCATCACCTCGCTGCAGGTGCTGCCGGGCTCGGCCAACCTCGTCGGCGGTCGCGGCGTGACGCTGAAGAACGTCGCCGCCACCACCTACCAGGCAATGAAGTTTCCCGATGCACCGTGGGGCCTGAAGATGGCCTGCGGCGAGAACCCCAAGCGCGTCTACGGCCAGAAGAGCGGCCCGGCCACGCGCATGGGCAACGTCGCCGGCTACCGCGCCGCGTTCATCGATGCCAGCGAGTACCTGCGGAAGAACGGCGGCGGCAGGAAGAACGACGAGGCGGCAAAGAAGAAGCACTGGTGGCAGTCGAGCAACGAAGGCGACGCCGACAGCGAGAAGGACACCGGCGGCAAGCGCGACCTCAAGCTCGACACGCTGGCCGGTGCCATCAACGGCGACATCCGCGTGCACATCCACTGCTACCGCGCCGACGAAATGGCGATCATGCTCGACCTGGCCAAGGAGTTCGGCTTCAAGGTCGCCGCGTTCCACCATGGCGTGGAGGCCTACAAGCTGGCCGACCGCCTCGCCGCCGAAGGCGTTTGTGGCGCGCTGTGGGCCGACTGGTGGGGCTTCAAGATGGAAGCCTTCGACGGCATCCAGGAAAACATCGCCCTGGTCGACCGGCCGGCCAACAGCTGCGCGATCGTCCACTCCGATTCCGACGAAGGCATCCAGCGCCTCAACCAGGAAGCGGCCAAGGTGATCGCGCACGCAAAGCTGGCCGGCATGGACATCGCCCCCGAGCGCGCGATCCGCTGGCTCACGCAGAACGCGGCGCAGGCGTTGGGCATCCTCGACCAGACCGGCACGCTCGAGCCGGGCAAGATGGGCGACGTGGTGGTCTGGAACGGCAACCCCTTCAGCGTGTATGCGCACGCCGAGCAGGTGTACGTCGACGGCGCACGCGTGTTCGACCGCAACGACCGCAACCGCCAGCCGGTGTCGGACTTCATGCTTGGGCAGGGCGCCGCGGCGCCGGGGGGTGTGCTGTGAAGGCCGTTTCCAGTGCTTCCGGGTTGGCGGGCAGGACGTTGCTCGCCATCGGACTGGGCATCGCATGCCTGGGCGCATCCGCCCAGGAGCTGCTGATCCGCAACGCCACCGTCCACACCGCGACCGCGCAGGGCACGCTGCACAACGCCGACGTGCTCGTCAGCGGCGGCACCATCCGCGCCGTCGGCACCGGCCTGGCCGCGCCCGCCGGCGCGCAGGTCATCGACGCCCAGGGCCGGCCGCTGACGCCGACGCTGTTCGGAGGCGTCACCGAGATCGGCCTGGAAGAAGTGTCGGGCGAAAAGGCCACCAACGACGAGACCCTGACCCTCGGCGCCGAAACCAAGCAGATGACGGTGCGACCGGAGTTCGACGTCACCCTGGCCTTCAACCCCGAATCGGTGCTGATCCCGGTGACGCGCATCGAAGGCATCGGCTGGACCCTGCTCGGCGCCGGCACCGGCAGTGGCGGCTCGATCGTCGCCGGCCAGGGCGGCGTGGTGCGGCTGGACGGCAGCGCCGACCCGGTCGGTCCGCGCGAGTTGTTCGTGCGCATCGGCGGCGATGCGATCGGGCTCAGCGGCAACTCGCGCGCGGCGCAGTGGATGATCCTGGACCAGCTTATCGACGAAGTGCGCGGACGCATCCCGCCCGATTCCAATGCCGCGCTGCTGACGCCGGCCGGACGGGCGACGCTGGCACGCTACATCGGCGGCGGCGGCCGGGTGGTGGTGGCAGTTGATCGCGCCGCCGACATCCGCCAGCTGCTGCGCTGGTCGGCGCGCCACAACGTGCGCATCGCCATCGCCGGCGGTGCCGAGGCCTGGCGCATGGCCCCGCAACTCGCGTCGGCCAAGGTGCCGGTGTTCGTCAATCCGCTCGGCAACCTGCCGTACGACTTCGACCAGATCGGCGCCACGATGCAGAACGCCGCGCGCCTGCGTGCCGCCGGCGTGCAGGTCGGCTTCACCCAGTCCGGCGACGCCTCGCACAACGCGCGCAAGATTCGCCAGCTGGCCGGCAACGCCGTCGCCAACGGCCTGCCCTGGGATGACGGCCTCGCCGGGCTGACCCGGGTGCCGGCCGAGGCATTCGGCGTGGCCGACCGCATGGGCAGCATCGCGCCGGGCAAGCGCGCCGACCTGGTGCTGTGGAGCGGCGACCCGCTCGAAGTCAGCGAAGTGGCGTTGCAGGTGTGGATGGACGGTCGCGCGATCCAGATGCGCAGCCGCCAGACCGAACTGCGCGACCGCTACCTGCATCCGGCCGCACCGGCGGAGAGCGGCGGGCTGCCGCGGGCGTATCCGCAGGCGGGGCGCTAGCCGTCCCGCGTCGCCCGGTCCCGGCCGCATGCAGGCCGGGATCAGGGCCGGTTCCGGATTCGCGAGTATGCTGCGCCCATCCGCGACCACACATCACTTGACCCCCGGGGACGACCTGCTCCATGACCTTGCCGCACATCGACTTCAACATCCTGGCGGTGATCGCCGCGGCCGTCTCCGCGTTCGTGCTCGGCGGTATCTGGTACGGCCCGCTGTTCAAGCGCGTGTGGTGCCGCGAGGCCGGCATCGATCCGGACAGCGCCCCGCTCCATCCCAAGCTGACCTTCGCCACCGCTTTCGCCTGCAGCCTGCTGGCGGCGCTGATGTTCGCGATCTTCCTCGGCCCCGACGCCAATGCCGGCAGCGGTTTCGGCGCCGGCTTCGTGGTCGGCCTGTTCTTCGTCGCCATGAGCTTCGGCATCAACTACGCCTTCGCCCAGCGCAGCGCGAAGATGTGGATGATCGACGCCGGCTACCACATCGCCCAGTTCAGCCTCTACGGGCTGATCCTCGGCGCCTGGCACTGAGCGCCGCCGCCATGGATAAGGCACCGCTGGTCTGGTACTTCGACTTCATCTCGCCGTTCTCGTACCTGCAGTGGCAGAAGCTCAAGCCGCTGCTGCGCGAGTTCGAGGTGGCGGGAACGCCGGTGCAGCTGGTGCCGATCGTGTTCGCGGCCGTGCTCGACGCCTGCGGTCAGAAGGGCCCGGCCGAGATTCCGGGCAAGCGTGAATTCACCTACCGCCACGTGCTGTGGCTGGCTCGCCAGCAGGGCGTGACGCTGCGGTTCCCGCCCACGCACCCGTTCAATCCGCTGGCCTCGCTGCGCTTGAGCATCGCCGCGGGCAACACGCCCGAGGCGGTCGATTCGATCTACGACTGGCTGTGGGCGCAGGGCCGCGCCGGTGACAGCCTCGAAGCGCTGGTGCCGCTGATGGCCGTGCTCAATGTCCCGGCCGAAGCGCTGGACGCGGCACCCACCAAGGCGGCGTTGCGCGCCAACACCGACGCGGCGATCGCCGCCGGGATCTACGGCGTGCCAACCCTCGCCGTGCACGGCGAGCTGTTCTGGGGCAACGACGCGCACGAGTTCGCCCTGGCAACACTGCGCGAACCGTCCGTCCTCGACGACGACGAGATGCGGCGGGTGTCGCAGTTGCCGGTCGGGTTGCAGCGCAGGCGCTGACGCTCCTCCATTCAGGTTCGGCATCGCCTCCGCCGCGCACGACTTTGCTGCACCCGCAGCGAGACGCAGGCCCCGAAGCAGGTATGCTGCGCGTCACAATTTGATGCCAGCGCTGGAATTCGGAGGGGGAACATGCGCATTGGACTCGTGGTCGATTCGGCCTGCGATTTGCCTTTGAGTTACCTGGAGCAACACCAGGTCGATGTTTTGCCGATCACCGTGCGCATCGGCGAAGCGGTGCTGGCCGACCGCCGCAACGAAGAGGCGACGCTGGAGTTCCTGCACGCCCACGTCGCCGAGCGCGGCCACGAAGCCCAGACCACGCCGTACACCGTGCAGCAGATCCAGGACCTGTTCCTGAGCCGGCTGGTGATCGACTACGACTACGTCTTCTGCATGACGATCACCAAGACGCGCAGCCCGATCTTCGACAACGCGCAGCAGGCCAGCTTCGCGATCCTGAGCGACTACAAGGCCGCACGTTCGGCCGCCGGCAACAACACGCCGTTCGCGTTGCGCGTGGTCGACAGCCAGAACCTGTTCGCCGCCCAGGGCATCGGCGCGGTCGAAGCCGTGCGCCTGCGCGAGGCCGGCGAAGGCGCGCCGAAGATCCGCGCGCGACTGGAACACCTGGCCCTGCACACCCAGGGCTACATGGTGCCGCCGGACCTCTACTACCTGCGCAATCGCGCACGCAGCAAGGGCGACCGCAGCGTCAGCTTCATCAGCGCCGCGCTCGGCAGCGCGCTCGACATCAAGCCGGTGCTGCACTGCAATCGCGGCGAGACCGCGCCCGTGGCCAAGATCAAGGGCTTCGAGCCGGCGGTGCAGAAGCTGTTCGAGCATGTGGCGCAGCGCGTGGAGGCCGGCGAGCTGCTGACCCCGACCCTGTGCCTGAGCTACGGTGGCGAGCTCGACGAGATGCGCAAGCTTCCCGGCTACGAGCGCCTGCGCGATGCCTGCGTCAGCAACAACATCGAGCTGTTCGAGTCGGTGATGAGCCTGACCGGCATGGTCAATGTCGGCAAGGGCGCGGTGGTGGTGGGCTTCGCTGCCGAAGGCCAGAAGTTCCACAGCTAGGCATCGCCGTCACGGGCGGGGAGTAATGTAGCCGGACCCCATTCGGAACCACTGCATGGCCACCCGCTATTACATCCGCCTTCCCGATGCGACACGTGCCCGCGGCAGCGATGCCGCGCTCTCCTTCAGTGCGGTCAGCGCCGAGGGCTTCGCCGAACAGTTGCAGGCCGCATTGCGCGATGCCTCACTGTTTGAACGCTGGAAGGCGCAACAGGACGACCCCGATGCGGTCGATCCGGCGCTCGGTGCGACCGACGCCGCTGCGTCCGTGCACGGCGAGCAGGACGACCTGCATATCGACCTGGTGGTGACCTCGACGATCTCCGGCAACGTGCTCAAGCACCGCCTTCGCCTGCTCGCCGGCGGCGGCTGGGAGCTGCGGGACGTCACTTCGGCATGAGCCAGCGGCTGTTGTCGTGGAGCGGCGGCAAGGACGCTGCCTGGACCTTGCACACCCTGCGCCAGCGCGACGATGTCGACGTTGTCGCGCTGCTGACCACCGTCACCAGCGGCTACGAGCGCGTGGCGATGCACGGCATCCGCCGCGACATCCTGCACGCGCAGGCCGAGTCGGCCGGATTGCCGCTGATCGAGGCGGTGATCCCGCCCAAATGCGACAACGCCAGCTACGAAGCCGCGTTCGCGCAAGCGCTGGAGCAGGCACGCGAACGCTGGCCTGATCTTGACTGCATCGCGTTCGGCGACCTGTACCTGGCCGATGTCCGCGCCTGGCGCGAGGCCTCGTGCGCGCGGCTGGGCTGGCGCATCGACACGCCGCTGTTCGGCACCGACACCGCGGCGCTGGCGCGCGAGATGATCGCCTCGGGGCTGCAAACGCGGCTGTGCTGTGTCGACACGCAGCAGCTGGCGGCGCGGTTCAGTGGCCGCGCCTTCGACGACGAACTGCTCGCGCAGTTGCCGCCGTCGTGCGACCCGTGCGGCGAGAACGGCGAGTTCCACACGCTGGTGCACGGTGGGCCGATGTTCCGGCGGCCGATCGCGCTGCAGGCCGGCGAAACCGTGCTGCGCGATGACCGCTTCGCGTATGCCGACTTCCTGCTGGCCTAAGCGGCCAGCGCTCGCGCGTGGTACGCGATGTGCTCGCCGATGAACGTGGCGATGTAGTAGTAGCTGTGGTCGTACCCCGGCCGCAGCCGAAGGTCGAACGGATGCCCCACCGCCTCGCAGGCATCCTGCAACAGCAGCGGACGCAACTGCGTCACCAGGAACTCGTCGGCCTCGCCCTGGTCGACCAGCAACGGCAGGCGCTCGCTGGCCGTCGCCACCAGTTCGCTGGCGTCCCACGCCTTCCACGCGTCACGGTCGTCGCCCAGGTACGCCGAAAACGCCCGCTGGCCCCACGGCACCTGGCACGGTGCGACGATCGGCGAGAACGCCGACACACTGCGGTAGCGGCCCGGATTGCGCAGCGCCGCCACCAGCGCGCCGTGCCCGCCCATCGAATGGCCGCTGATCGCGCGCGCGTCGCTGGCGCGGAAGTTGGCCTCGACCAGCGCCGGCAGCTCCCGGGTGACGTATTCGTGCATGCGGTAATGCGAAGCCCAAGGCGCCTGCGTGGCATCGACATAGAAGCCCGCGCCCTGGCCCAGGTCGTAGCCGTCGGCATCGGCCACGCCGAGACCGCGCGGACTGGTGTCGGGCGCGACCACGATCACGCCATGCTCGGCTGCATACCGCTGCGCGCCGGCCTTGGTAATGACGTTCTGCTCGCTGCAGGTCAGGCCGCTGAGCCAGTACAGCACCGGCAGACGGCGCTGGGTCACCTGCGGCGGCAGGTAGACGCCCAGGCGCATCTCGCACCCCAGTGATGCCGAGGCATGTTTCCACACTTCCTGCTGCCCGCCGAAGCAGGCATGCCGTTCGATCCGTTCCATCGTTCTCCTTCAGGCGTCAGGTCAGAAATGGATCACGGTGCGGATCGACTTGCCTTCATGCATCAGCTCGAAGGCCTCGTTGATCTGCTCCAGCGGCATGGTGTGGGTGATGAAAGGATCGAGGTCGATCTCGCCCTTCATCGCCTGCTCGACCATGCCCGGCAGCTGCGTGCGGCCCTTGACGCCACCGAAGGCGGTGCCGCGCCAGACGCGGCCGGTGACCAGCTGGAACGGCCGCGTGCGGATTTCCTGTCCGGCGCCGGCGACACCGATGATGACGCTCTCGCCCCAGCCCTTGTGGCAGCACTCCAGCGCCGCGCGCATGACGTCGACATTGCCGATGCATTCGAAGCTGAAATCGACGCCGCCGTCGGTGAGCTCGACGATCACGTCCTGCACCGGCTTGTCGTGGTCCTTCGGATTGACGCAGTCGGTGGCGCCCATGCTGCGCGCCAGCTCGAACTTGCCGGGGTTGGTGTCGACCGCAACGATGCGACCGGCCTTGGCCTGCCTGGCGCCCTGGATCACCGCCAGGCCGATGCCGCCCAGGCCGAACACGGCGACGCTGTCGCCTTCCTTGACCTTGGCCGTGTTGTGCACCGCGCCTATGCCGGTGGTGACACCGCAACCGAGCAGGCAGACCTTTTCCAGCGGCGCCTGCGGATTGACCACGGCAAGCGAGACCTCCGCCACCACCGTGTACTCGCTGAAGGTGCTGGTGCCCATGTAGTGGTAGATCGGCTCGCCGTTGTACGAGAAGCGCGTGGTGCCGTCGGGCATCAGGCCCTTGCCCTGGGTGGCGCGCACGGCCTGGCACAGGTTGGTCTTGCCCGACAGGCAGAACTTGCATTTGCGGCATTCGGCCGTGTACAGCGGGATGACGTGGTCGCCGGGCTTGACGCTGGTGACGCCCTCGCCGACCTCGACGACGATCCCGCCGCCCTCGTGGCCGAGCACGCTGGGAAAGATGCCTTCCGGGTCGTCGCCGCTGAGGGTGAACGCATCGGTGTGGCAGACGCCGGTGTGGGTGATCTTCACCAGCACCTCGCCAGCGCGGGGCGGGGCGACATCGATCTCGACGATCTGCAGCGGCTGGCCCGGGGCGAAGGCGACGGCGGCACGGCTTTTCATGGGAGGCGGATCCGGTGCTGAGGGCAACGGATGATTCTAGGCCTCATGCGTAAAGCGGATGTTTCCCGTATCGGGCGTTGTGGGGTATGGGTCAGCCGGTGTTCTGGATCCCGGCCGAAATCCCGTTGACGGTGGCCATCAACGCCTGCAGCAGCTCGTCGTCCGGGCGTCCTGCCGCGCGCCAGCGGGCCAGCAGGTCCACCTGCAGCAGGCTGATCGGATCCACGTACGGATTGCGCAGGCGGATCGACTGCCTCAGGCGGTAGTCGCCTGCCAGCAGCTCGTCGCTGCCCTTGATCGCCAGCACCGCGGCGCGCGTGCGCTCGAACTCGGCGGCGATGCCCGGATGGAAGCGTTCGTGCAGATCGCCGGCGAGCAGCGAGTACTGCTCGAAGATCGCCGGGTCCGACTTGGCCAGCATCATTTCCAGATCGTCGACCAGCGTCCCGAAGAACGGCCAGTCGCGGGCCATCTCCGCCAGCGTGTCGCGACCGTGCGTTGCCAGGGCCTGCGTCAGCGCGCTGCCGACGCCGTACCAGGCGGTCAGGCCGGCACGGTTCTGCGACCACGCGAACACCCACGGGATGGCGCGCAGCGATGACACATCGCCATCACCGGCGCGCTTGCTCGGGCGCGAACCGATGCGCAGGCGCTCGATCACGTCGATGGGCGTTGCGGCGCGGAAGTAGGCCGGGAAGTCCGCGTGCTCGTGCACCAGCGCGCGGTAGTGACCGCGCGCGCTGGTGGACAGTTCACTGGCGATCGCACGCCACGTTGCCTCGCGCGGCTCCGGTGCGCGCGGGCGCAAGGTCGCGCGCAGCACCGCACCGGCCGCCTGCTCGAGGTTGCGCAACGCGATCGCGCGGATGCCGTACTTGCGGTGGATCACTTCGCCCTGCTCGGTCAGGCGCAGGTACCCGTCGACCGAACCGCGTGGCGCGGCGATGACCGCACGCTCGGTCTTGCCGCCGCCGCGGCTGATCGAACCGCCGCGACCATGGAAGAAGGCGATGCGCACGCCGCTCTCCTGCGCCAGCGCGGTCAGCGCGATCTGGGTGCGTTGCAGCGCCCAGCGCGAGGCGAGCATGCCGCCGTCCTTGGCACTGTCGGAGTAGCCCAGCATCACCACCTGGCGATCACCGCGCGCGGCCAGGTGGCGGCGATAGACCGGGTCGGCGAACAGCGCGCGCAAGGTGTCGGCCGCGGCATCGAGGTCGTCGACGGTTTCAAACAGCGGCGCGACGTCGAGCGGCACGCGCCCGTCGCCATCGACGCAGCCGGCGATGCGCGCCAGTGCCAGCACCGCCAGTGCATCGGCGGCGCTGCGGCTCATGCTGACGATGTACGGGCCGAATGCGCGCGGGCCATAGCGCGGACGCAGGCGCGCCACCGCGCGGAACACGTCCAGCGTCGACCTTGCATGGCCATTGCCCAACGTCGGCGCCGGCGCCGTGCCGTCCAGCAGGGCATGCAGGCGATGCGCACGCTCCTCGCGGGTGCGCGATTCCCAGGACGAATCGCCCAGCAGTTCGGCCAGGGCGGCGTCGTGCGTGGCCGAGTCCTGGCGCAGGTCGAGGCTGGCCAGATGGAAACCGAAGCACTCGACGCGACGACGCAGGCGGCGCACGGCGAAGCCGCCGGCGTGCTCGCCCTGGTGCGCGGCGAGACTGCGCTCGATCAGCGCGATGTCGGCCAGGAACGTCGCTGCATCCGGGTAGCCGTGGACATGGTCCTCGGCGGTGGCGCGCAGGCGCGCGCCGATCAGCGCGAGCAGGTTGCGATAGGGCATGTCGGCATGGCGCGGGCGCAGCGCCGCGGCCGCCTTGGGCAGCAGGTAGCGGTATTCCTCGATGCGCGCCATCACCTCGTCGGCGACGCTGACACGGCCCAGCGACTGGCTCAGCAGCTCGCCGAGCGCGGTGACTTCCTGGCGATAGGCGCCCAGCACCAGCTTGCGTTGGCCGGCCAGGCTCGCGGCGATGGTATCGGCGCCGACGTTCGGGTTGCCGTCCATGTCGCCGCCGACCCAGGTGCCAAAGCCAATCACGTCCGGCGCCGGCGTCGCCTCGCCGTAGGCCTCGCGCAAGGCATCCTCGAACACTTCGTAGAACACCGGCAGCACGCGGTACAGCACTTCCGACAGGTAGAAGCCGACGTGTTCGAACTCGTCGGCAACGCTTGGCTTCACCGGCGAGGCTTCGGCGGTCTGCCAGCCGGCGGTCAGCGCCAGGCGCATGCGCTCCAGGTCGGCGCGGTGCTCATACGGCGTGCGGCTGCGGTCGATGTCGTCGATCAGGCAGGTGACGATCTGCCGTTCCTTCTCCAGCAGCGCGCGCCGCACGGCTTCGGTCGGGTGGGCGGTGAAGACCGGCTCGATGCGCAGGCGCGACAGCAACGCGACCACTTCGTCCAGGCTCACGCCCTGCGCGGCCAGCGACGACAGGACCTCGCGCAGACTGCCCGGCTGCGCACTGGCGCCCCGGCGCTCGTAATCGCGGCGGCGACGGATGCGGTGCACGCGCTCGGCGACGTTGACCGCCTGGAAATAGGTGGCGAAGGCGCGGACCAGATCGCCGGCGTGTTCAAGCTCGGTACCGGCCAGCGCCTGCGCCAGTTCGGCGACAGGAGCGTTGCTTTCGCGGCGGCGGATCGCGGCGCGGCGCAGGCGTTCGACTTCGGCCAGGAACTGCGGCCCGCGCTGCTCGGCCAGGATCTCGCCGACGAGGGCGCCGACGGTTTTGACGTCTTCGCGCAGGAGCGCATCGTTTGGCGCGAACTCGACGATGCGCAGGGGTTCTTCGGCGGGCTCCGCGACGGACTCGGAGGCGGACTCGGTGGTGCGGCTCATGGTCATCCGCCGAGCCTACCGCACTGCAACAATTAACGGCGACGGTTTCACGCGCAACGGATGGGGGCGGCGGCCATGGGCCCGTTCATGGCCCCGGCGACCGTCCCGGGCGGTGGATGACGTTCAATGCCTTTGGCCCCTTCCCTGTACGACCGCCATGACCCGACCGCTCTTGCTGTTGCTGAGCTGCTTCGCCCTGATGTCCTGCGAAGTTCCGACCACCCGCGACGAGAAAGCCGCCGCGGCGCCGCCGCTGTTCGACACTTTCGGCGAACTGCACCGCGACATCGGCACGCGCGTGCCCCAAGCGCAGCGCTATTTCGACCAGGGCCTGCGGATGGCCTACGGCTTCAACCACGAAGCGGCCGGCCGCGCGTTCGCGCAGGCCGAACGCCTCGATCCCAAGTGCGCGATGTGCGTCTGGGGCCAGGCCCTGGTGCTCGGGCCGAACATCAACCTGCCAATGCCGCCCGAGCTGGCGGCCGACGCAACGCTGCTGGCAACGCGCGCGCAGGGCCTCGCCAAAGGCGCCAAGCCCGCCGACCGCGCCCTGATCGCGGCGCTGTCCAAGCGCTACACCTCGCCCGCCCCCGACAACCGCGCACCGCTGGACGAGGCCTACGCAAAGGCGATGGGCGAGGCCGCGCAACAGTTCCCCGATGACGACGACATCGCCACGCTCTATGCCGAATCGCTGATGGACCTGTCCCCGTGGGCGTACTGGGACGCGGCCGGCCAGCCCGCACTGCACACCGGCACGATGGTGGCGATGCTGGAGAAGGTGCTTCGGCGCAATCCCAACCACATCGGCGCGGCGCACTACTACATCCACGCAGTGGAAGCTTCAAACGACCCGAGGCGTGCCGAGCCCTACGCCGACAAGCTTGCCTCGCTTGCCCCCGGCTCGGGGCACCTGGTGCACATGCCGGCACACGTCTACATCCGCATAGGCCGCTACCACGATGCGACTTTGAGCAATTTTGCCGCCAGCACCGCCGACAAGGATTTCCTTGCGGTATGCCGAGGCAGCAACGGCGCTTACCCGCTGGGGTACGTGCCGCACAACTGGCATTTCGCGGCGATGTCCGCGGCGCTGCAGGGCTCGCGCACGCTGACCCTGCAGGCCGCCGAACAGACGGCGCAACGCGTCGACCCGCAGCAGATGGACGCGATGAGCTTCATGCAGCAGTTCGTGGTCACGCCGCTGTTCGCACAGGTCCGCTTCGGCGAATGGGATGCGATCCTGGCGACGCAGGAGGCGCCGGCGGCGTTGCCGTTCCCGCGTGGGGTCTGGCACTTCGCCCGCGGCATGGCGCTGGTGCGCACCGACAAGCCCGCCGCCGCGCGCAAGGAACTGCGCGCGCTGCAGGCGATCGCGGCCGACCCGGCGCTGGCGAAGGTGGGACTGTTCGGCATGAACAGCGCCGACAAGGTCCTCGCGGTCGCCGAGCCGATGTTGCGCGGCGAGATCGCACTGGCCGAGCGCCAGCGCAAGCCCGGCCTGTCTGCGTTGCGCGAGGCCGTGGCCGCCGAGGACAAGCTCAACTACAACGAACCGCCGGACTGGCCGCTGCCGGTGCGGCCGTACCTGGGCGCGGCGTTGCTCGATGCCGGCCGCGCCAAGGATGCGGTGGCCGTGTACGAAGAGGACCTGAAGAAGTTCCCGGAGAACGGCTGGTCGCTGTACGGGCTGGCGCAGGCGCAGAAGAAGCTCAAGCAGGACGCGAGCGCGACCGAGCGGCGGCAGGCGGCGGCATGGGAGTGGTCGGACGTGAAGCTGACCGCTTCGCGCTTCTGACACTCCTGCGGCCGGCGATCACTTCACCTGCTTGCCGTGCTTGATGACGATGTCGACGCGCTGCAGCAGCGCCACCTGCTTCAGCACATCGCCCTTGACCGCGATGATGTCGGCGTACTTGCCTTCCACCACGCTGCCGTATTCCTTGTCGACCTTCATCGCCACCGCCGGCCAGTAGGTCGCGGCGCGGATCGCGTCGATCGCCGGCACGCCGAGCTGGTTGACCCACACGTCGAGCTCGTTCCAGGTGCTGCCGCTGTGGAACTTCATCGGGATGCCCGAATCGGTGCCGA
>DATDBI010000265.1:0-2341 GCA_036524915.1 Lysobacter sp.
CTGGGCGGAGTCGAAACGGAAGGTCTGGGCGAACATCGGGGACGTCGTGACACAATGCGGCAATACGCCGGGCAAGCGAGTATCGGGCCAGGGTCGGGCGAAGGTGTGAGAACTTCGTTAAGCAATTCGCACGAGGCAACCGTCGCCATGTCCCCCCTGCTGCCACTGGAACGCTTGCCTGACGGGGCTTTCGCCGAGGTCGAGGCAGTCATCGACGGCGATGCCGAATCGCTCATCTTGTATCGTGACGGCGATCACGTCCGTGCGTGGCTCAACATCTGCCCGCACGCGGGACGCCGGCTGGACTGGGCGCCTGGCCAGTTCCTCAAGAGCAAGGACGGCCTGCTGGTCTGCGCGGCGCACGGCGCCAGCTTCGAGCTGCACGGCGGCGAGTGCGTGGCCGGTCCGTGCAGGGGCGAGGCGCTGCGCGCGGTGACCGTGACGGTGCGCGAGGGTGGCGTGTGGCTCGAGGCCGGCTGACCCGTCAATACAACAGGTTGATCATCACCACGATCACCACGGTGTAGATCAGCGACAGCGGCCCGCCGATCTTCCACAACTCCTTGCCGGTGTATCCCGCCGGCCCCGTGATCATCGAGATCACCGGGTTGGAGGCGGTCATGAAGTTGTTCGATGCCGACAACGCCACGATCAGTGCGAACGCCACCGGATTGCCGCCGGCGGCCAGCGCCAGGTTGATCGCCAGCGGCACCGTCACGATGGTCGCGCCGACATGGCTGATCACCAGCGAGAACGCTGTGGTGAAGATGCCGACCAGGATCTCGATCAGCCACACCGGCGTGCCGGTCGGCAATCGCTCGATCGTGTGGCCTGCCACCCACGCCGCCGCGCCGCTGGAGTCCATCGCCCAGCCCAGCGGGATCAGGCACGCCATCAGGAACACCGTCTTCCAGTTGATCGCGGCGTAGGCCTCGTCGATGTTGAGCACGCCGGCGATCAGCATGCCGGCCACGCCGGTCATCAGCGCGATCGACACCGGCAGGCGCGAGGACAGCGCCAGCAACATCGAGATGGCGAAGATCGCCATGGCGATCTTGAACTTGTGCGGGCGCTGCTCGCCCTTGGGGTAGTCGGTGACCACCACCAGGTCCTTGCTCTCTGCGGCCTGGGCCAGGTCGGTCCAGATGCTGTGGAAGACCAGCATGTCGCCGGCGCGCAGTGCCACGTCGCGGACGTTCTCGCGCAGCACGGCTTTGTCGCGGTTGATCGCCAGCAGGCTCAGGCCCATCTGCTTGCGCAGCTGCAGGTCGCGGCCGTTCTTGCCGATGAACTTCGACGTCGCCGGCACCACCGCTTCGGAAATGCCGGCGCGGCTGGGATTGAACAGGTCGCCAAAGTTGCGCAGGCGCGAGGACAGGCGCAGGAAATGGTTCTGGGCGAAGTCGCTGACCTGCTGGCGCGGGCCCATCGCGCCGAGCACGCTGCCGACCCAGATGCGGGTGTCCGCAGGCGGCGCCAGGCGCGACTCGCTGTCACTCTTCAGCGCCAGCAGCAGCGGCGCGTTGTGCAGCGCTTCGGCTTCGCCCAGCGACATGCCGACCAGCGGACTGTCGGCGGTGACGGTGAGTTCGTAGACGTCGCCGTCGATGCCATAAGCCTTGGCGAAGTAGCTCTGCGTGCGGGCCGGCGTTGCGCCCTTGCCGTCTTCGTCGCGCAGGCGCTTGTCGCCGAAGAAATGGAAGTAGGCCAGCGACGCGCCGAGCAGCGCCAGACCGATCGGCAGCGGCGCGAACATCTTCAGCGGTTCGATCGTGGCCGCGCCCGAGGGCAGGTTGCTGTTGGCGGCGATCAGCAAGTCGTTGAGCAGGATCAGCGGCGAGTTGCCAACCATCGTCAGGCCGCCGCCCATCACGATCGCGCAGGCGATCGGCAGCAGGAGGCGCGGCAGGGTCAGGCCGGTGCGCGAGGACAGGCGCGCGGCGACGGGCATGTAGAGCGCCATCACCGACGGGTTCTGCATGATCGAGGAGTTGATGCCGGCCACGGCGCTGGTGAGCAGCAGCAGCCGCTGTTCGACGCCGTGCGCGCGCCGCAGCAGCCAGCCGGCAAGACGATTGAGGGCGCCGGTGCGGTCGAGGCCGGCGCCCAGGATCATCGTCGCGATGATGCTGATCACCGCGTTGCCGGAGAAGCCGTTGAACAGCTCTTCGGGTTCCACCAGGCCCGACAGGCCCAGCAGCACCAGCACGACCAGGGCCACGACGTCGGCGCGGATGCGCTCGAACAGGAACATCACCATCGTGAAGCCCACCAGCCCGAGCACGAGCTTCATGTCGGTGGTGAGCGTCAGCGCGGTATCCATGCCGGGGCGTTAGCGACT
>DATDBI010000266.1:0-5820 GCA_036524915.1 Lysobacter sp.
CGCACCAGGCGCCGCGCCGGGACGGCGCACGGCCAGTATCAGGCACAGCAGCAAGGCAGGCACGCCGATCAGGGCCGTACCCACGAAGAATAGCGAATAGGCGTCGAGCAAACTGCGCCCCACTTCCAGATGCTCGACAGCAACCCCGGAAAGGCCCTTCAGGACCTTGCCCGGCAGCGCGTAGAACGAGCTGAGCAGGGCGTACTGGGTGGCCGTGTAGCCGACATTGGTCAGGCTCGACATGTAACCGATCAGGGCCACGCCGGCAAAGCCGCTGCAGAAGTTGTCGACGGCCATCGCCGCGGTGAACACGCCCGAGTCCGCCCCGTGGTGGGCGAGGTAGGCAAAGGCGAGGTTCGAGGCCGGGCCGAGCACGGCACCGGCCAGCAGCGTCGGAATGAACCCGAAGCGGATTGCCGACAGGCCGGCGGCGGCGATTCCGACGATGGTGGCCACCAGGCCGAACGAGCCGCGCACGGCGCCGACGGTTTCCTTGTCGATGCCCAGGTCGGCGTAGAACGGGTTGGCCATGGGACCAAGCACGAAATCCGGCAGCCGGTACAGGCTGATCGCCAGCAGCATCAGCAGCGCCCAGCTGCCGTGGTCGCGGAAGAACACCACGAACGGACCGAGCACGGCGTCGAACAGGCCACGTGGCGTGAACAGGGCAGGATGCGGCGTCGCCGCTGCTAGCGCGCTTGCCGCCGGCTCCCGCGCCACCATCACCGCAGCCATGCCGACGACCATCAGCGCAGCCATCAGCTCGTACGACATCGACCAGCCGACGTGCGCGGCGAAGATGAGGATCAGCGCATCGGTGACCAGCAGCGCGCCGCGGTAACCCAGCGCCGAACTGGAGGTCAGCAGGCCTTGCTGTTCGTTGCTGTCGGCGATTTCGATGCGCCAGGCATCGATGACGATGTCCTGGGTGGCTGACGCGAACGCCACCACCAGCGCCAGCACGCCGAACACGACCAGCTGGTCGAGGACGAATCCTGCCAGCACCAGCCGGCCCTGCTGGGGCTGCACCAGTGCCATGCCGGTCAGCGCGGCGGCGACCACCAGCTGCGACAGCAGCATCCAGCCGCGGCGCCGGCCGAGCCATCGGCCGAGCACCGGCGCATCGAGCTTGTCAACCAGCGGCGCCCACAGGAACTTCAGCGAATAGGCCAGGCCCACCCACGACAGGAAACCGATCGTCGACAGCTCGATGCCGTTCTCGCGCATCCAGAAGCCCAGGGTGTTGCCGACCAGGTAGATCGGGATGCCCGAGCTGAAGCCGAGCAACAGCATCACCAGCACCTTGGGCTGGCTCAGGTTCGCCAGCACCAGTTGCCAGCCCTTGCGCGCCGGTTTGGCGGCGACCGCGACGTCAGAGCTCATAGTCGACCGTGAAGGGGGCATGGTCGGAGAAGCGCGGGTCGCGTGCGATCGAACAGGCCTTCAGGCGTTCGCGCAGCGACGGCGTCGCCAGCTGGTAGTCGATCCGCCAACCGACGTTGTTGGCGCGGGCGGCGCCACGGTTGCTCCACCAGGTGTAGTCCTGGCCATCGGTGTGCAGCGCGCGATAGGTGTCGACCCAGCCGCTGTCGTCCGCGCACAGGCCGTTGAGCCACTCCCGCTCGGGCGGGAGGCAGCCGGAATTTTTCTGGTTGCTGCTCCAGTTCTTGATGTCCAGGCGCGAGCGGACGATGTTCCAGTCACCGCACAGGACGTAGTTGCGACCGCTGGCCAGCCACTCGTCCAAGCGCGGCTTCAGCCACTCCATCACCTCGAACTTGAAACCCTGGCGCTCGTCGCCCGACGAGCCCGACGGGATGTAGAACGAGACGACGCTGAGGTTGCCGAAGCGCACTTCGATGTAGCGGCCTTCGTCATCGAACGGCGCCCAGCCCATGGCCGTGCGCACTTCATCGGGCTCACGCCGGCTGTAGATCGCCACGCCGCTGTAGCCCTTCTTGGTACTGGCGTCCTTGAACCACGCGCGATAACCATCGGGACGGAATTCCGCCTTCAGGCCGTCGGCATCACCGAGCTGATGCTCCTGCGCCTTGGTTTCCTGAACGCACAACACGTCGGCATCCTGGGATCGGAACCAGTCGAAGAAGCCCTTGTTGGCGGCCGACCGCAGGCCATTGGCATTGAAGCTGATGATGCGCATGCGCACTCCATGACGGTGTGCGGCGATCATAGCCCGGACGCGGCAGGCAGGGCCTATCATTCCCGCCATGCACCCCGCCTCGTCCAACGCCGCTTTGATCGCAGCCGACGCCAGCGTGCGCGTCGCCCGCGTCCTCGACGACGCCACCGCCCTCGCGGTTCGCGGCTTGCGCGTGGGCGAGGATCAGTACCGCTACGTCGGCGACACCGCGTTCAACCTCGGCGACAGCCTGCGCGACCCGATGAGCGAGGCCATGGCGGTGCTCTCTGACGATACGATCGTCGGCTTCTACCGCCTCGATTTCGCCCCCAATGCCGTTGCCGGCCGGCCGATGCACGCGCCCAGCGTCGGCCTGCGCGCATTCGTGATCGACCAGCACTGGCAGGGCCGCGGCCTGGGCACGCGGGCGATGGTGGCCTGCTGCGCCGACCTGCGCCGGCGCCACGCCGATCGCGCCCTGCTGGTCCTGACGGTCAACTGCAACAACCACGCCGCGATTGCCGCCTATCGCAAAGCCGGATGCATCGACACCGGCGAACTGCACCAGGGCGGCAGCGCCGGGCCGCAGCACCTGATGATCATTCCCCTCCATCCGTGACAGCCGCTTCCATGACCGACCACCGCACCCGCTTCCTGCAGCTCGCACTGCGCGCCGACGCCCTGCGCTTCGGCGAGTTCACCCTCAAGTCGGGCCGCCAGAGCCCGTACTTCTTCAACGCTGGCCGCTTCGACTCCGGCGCCGCGCTGGCCGAACTGGCCGCCTGCTACGCCGACGCGATCGACGCTCACGGGGTCGGTTTTGATCTGCTGTTCGGACCTGCCTACAAGGGCATTCCGCTGGCGACGGCTCTGGCGTGCGAGTACGCGCGCCGCGGCCGTGACCTGCCGGTAGCGTTCAACCGCAAGGAAGCCAAGACCCACGGCGAAGGCGGCAGCCTGATCGGCGCACCGCTGCAGGGGCGCAGGGTGCTGATCGTCGATGACGTGATCACCGCCGGTACCGCGATCCGCGAAGCCCTTTCAATCATTCGCGAAGCCGGCGGCGAACCGGCCGGGATAGTGATAGCGCTCGATCGCCAGGAGGCCGTGGACCCTGCCACTTCCCGACGTTCCGCGGCACAAACGGTCGCAGCCGACCAGGGCTTGCCGGTGATCGCCGTGGCCAGCCTGGCCGACCTGCTGGCCCTTGCCGGCGGTGATGCCGAGCTCTCCAGCCAGCGCGAGCGCCTGCTGGCTTACCGCGACGCGTATGGCAGCGAGGCGTCGGCCTGATCCCGGGCCGATGGCGTGAATCTTGCGTGCGCTTGTGAATAACATTGCCGCCAGCATGCCCCCCATGACCAAGACGCTCCCCCTGCTCGCCTGCACACTGCTGATCGCCGTGACCGGATCGGCGCTGGCGCAGAAGGCTGCCCCGTCCAAGAAGCTGTACTGCTGGAACGAAAACGGCGCCAAGGTCTGCGGCGACGCACTGCCGCCTCACGCCGTGGACAGCGCGCGCACCGAGTTCAACGCAACCAGTGGCCGCACCACAGGCAAAGTGGACCGCGCGCTGACCGACGAAGAGCGCGCCGCCGCAGCCGTGCAGGCCAAGGCCGAGCAGGATGCGAAGACGGCGGCCGAAGTGGCGGCCCGACGCGATCGCGCCATGGCCGAGTCCTACGCCACCGAGGATGACCTGCGCCGCGCCTTCGGCGAACGCATCGGCGTGATGGACGAGACCATCAAGGCCTCCCGGCTGGGCGTCGAAGGCCGCAGGCAGAGCCTGATCAGCCTGCTCGGCCGCGCCGGCGAGAACGAGCTGTCGGGCAAGCCGGTGCCGAAGAAGGCCAGTGACAACATCCAGACCCAGCATGAGCTGCTGCTGCGGCAGCGGACGATGCTGGCCCAGCAGCTTGCCGAGCGCGAGCTGATCGACGAGGACCTGGCCGCGGCGCTCGAGCGGTATCACGCCATGAAGAAGCCCAACGACAAGGGCTGAGCGGAACCCGTTTCCGCGGCGTCACGCCAGGCAGGGCGAGGCCCCTGCCGCACGGCAACAGCCCCTCTCCCGCAAGCAGGAGAAGGGCTTACCCTTCCTTAGAACGGCAGCACGAGGTCCGGCTTCAACGCCAGCAACTGGCTGCGGAAGTCGGCCTTGATGCGCGTGAGTGCTTCCACGCTGTCGGCATCGAAGCGCATCACCAGCACCGGCGTGGTGTTGGACGCGCGGACCAGTCCCCAGCCATCGGCGTAATCCACGCGCAGACCGTCGATGGTCGACAGGCGCGCGCCTTCGAATCGGGCCTCGTCGCGGAAACGGTCAACAAAGGTGTGCGGGTCGCCATCGGGCGCGTCGACCTTGATCTCCGGCGTCGACACGCCATTGGGCAACGCGTTCAGGGTCTCGCTCGGGCTGCGCGGCTGTGCGGCCAGGATCTCCAGCAGGCGGGCGGCGGCGTAGATACCGTCGTCGAAGCCGTACCAGCGTTCCTTGAAGAAGAAGTGGCCGCTCATCTCGCCCGCCAGCTCGGCGTCGGTCTCGCGCATCTTGGCCTTGATCAGCGAGTGGCCTGTCTTCCACATCAGCGGGCTGCCGCCGTGGCGCAGGATCTGGCCCGGCAGGCGTCCGGTGCACTTCACGTCGTACAGGATCACGGCACCCGGATTGCGCTCGAGCACGTCGGCCGCGAACAGCATCAGCAGGCGGTCCGGGTAGATGTTCTCGCCGTCGCGCGTGACCACGCCGAGGCGGTCACCGTCGCCGTCGAAGGCGATGCCGATGTCGGCGTCCAGGCGCTGCACCATCTTGATCAGGTCGATCAGGTTGTGCGGCTCGCTCGGGTCCGGATGGTGGTTCGGGAAGGTGCCGTCGATGTCGCAATACAGCGGCGTGACCTCGGCGCCGATGGCGCTGAGGACGCGCGGACCGATCTCGCCGGCGACACCGTTGCCGGCGTCGACCACGATCCGCAGCGGGCGGTCGATCTGCACGTCGGAGGCGATGCGCTGGACATAGTCCTCGGAGATGTCGCGCTGGGTCAGGTTGCCCAGGTCGCCCAGGTGCAGGCGGTCCTCGGCGATGCGCGCGTAGAGGTCGGTGATCGCCGTGCCGGACAGGGTCTCGCCGCCGACCACGATCTTGAAGCCGTTGTAGTCGGGCGGATTGTGGCTGCCGGTCACCGCCACGCCGCAGCCGGTGTTGAGGTGATAGGTGCCGAAATACACGACCGGCGTCGGCACCTGGCCGATGTCGATCACGTCGCGCCCCGCGCGCCGCAGTCCTTCCACCAGCGCGCCGCTCATCATCTGCCCGGAGAGGCGGCCGTCGCGGCCCACCACGATGTCCTTGAGCCCCTTCTCGCGCATCAGCGAACCGATGGCCTGCCCGATCAGGCGCGCCACGCCATCGTCCAGGCTCTGCCCCACCACGCCGCGGATGTCGTAGGCGCGGAAGATGCTGCGGTCGACGTCGGCCGAAACCACGCGCTTGCGCGGCGCGGCGGCCGCCACCGGCGCGACCTCGACGTGCTGCAGCACTTCGCCGAAGGTGAGGTCGGGGCCCTCGTCGGCCTGCACCCGCGATTGCTTGCGCAACTGCCAGACCAGCACGCCGCCCAGCGCCAGCGCCGCGAACCCGAGGCCCATCTGCACCATCGGCGAATAGGCCAGCATCGACT
>DATDBI010000267.1:0-2974 GCA_036524915.1 Lysobacter sp.
GCCGCTCAAGCCGCGTCAGATTCTGACGGAAGAAGAGTTCCGCAACGCTCGCGAGCAGTACGGCGAAGGCGCCTTCGAAGCCGACATGGGGGCCGAAGCGGTCCGCAAGTTGTTGATGAAGCTCGAGCTGGTGCAACTCTCGAAGGATCTCCGCGTCGATCTGTCCGAGACCGGCTCCAAGCAGAAGCAAAAGGACTACATCAACCGGCTGAAGATCGTCGAAAGCATTCGCGATAGCGACAACAAGCCCGAGTGGATGGTGCTGGACGTGATCCCGGTAATCCCGCCGGACCTAAGGCCGCTCGTGCTGTTGGACAGCGGCAACTTCGCCACGAGCGATCTGAACGACCTTTATCGCCGCATCATCAACCGCAACAACCGGCTCAAGAAGCTCGTCGACCTCAATGCGCCCGAGGTGATCATCCGCAACGAGAAGCGGATGCTGCAGCAGTCGGTCGATGCGCTGTTCGACAACAACCGCTGCAAGCGGCCCGTGCTGGGCTCGAGCAACCGGCCGCTGAAGTCGCTGACCGACATGATCAAGGGCAAGCAGGGTCGCTTCCGCCAGAACCAGCTCGGCAATCGCGTCGACTACACGGGCCGTTCGGTCATCGTGGTCGGCCCGACGCTGCGCCTGCACGAGTGCGGTCTGCCGAAGAAGATGGCGCTTGAGCTGTTCAAGCCCTTCATCTTCGCCAAGCTGCAGCGCCGTGGCCTGGCCACCACCATCAAGGCCGCCAAGAAGCTCGTCGAGCGCGAAGAGGCCGAGGTGTGGGACATCCTCGAAGAGGTGATCCGCGAGCATCCGGTCCTGCTGAACCGCGCGCCGACGCTGCACCGCCTGGGCATCCAGGCGTTCGAGCCGGTGCTGATCGAAGGCAAGGCGATCCAGCTGCACCCGCTGGTCTGCACCGCGTTCAACGCCGACTTCGACGGTGACCAGATGGCCGTCCACGTGCCGCTCTCGCTGGAAGCCCAGCTGGAAGCGCGTGCGCTGATGATGGCGTCCAACAACATCCTGTCGCCGGCCAACGGCGAGCCGATCATCGTGCCGTCGCAGGACGTCGTGCTGGGCCTGTACTACATGACCCGCGGCCTTGAGAACAAGGCAGGCGAGGGCATGGCGTTCGCCAACGTCGCCGAAGTCAAGCGCGCCTACGACAACCGCGTCGTCCAGCTGCATGCCAAGTGCAAGGTCCGCATCACCGAGACGGTGAAGAACGAGGACGGCACCAGCGAGCAGAAGACATCGATCGTCGACACCACCGTCGGCCGCGCCCTGCTGCGCGAGATCCTGCCGGAGGGCCTGCCGTACGCGCTGGCCAACGTCGAGCTGACCAAGAAGAACATCAGCCGACTGATCAACTCCTGCTACCGCATGCTCGGCCTGAAGGACACGGTCGTGTTCGCCGACAAGCTGATGTACACCGGCTTCGCCTACGCGACCCGCGCCGGCGTCTCCATCGGCATCGACGACATGCTGATCCCGGTCGAGAAGAAGGGCATCCTGGCCGAGGCGGAAGCCGAGGTCCTGGAAATCCAGGAGCAGTACCAGTCGGGTCTTGTCACCGCCGGCGAGCGCTACAACAAGGTCGTCGATATCTGGTCGCGCACGAACGAGCGCGTGGCCAAGGCGATGATGGACGCGATCGGCACCGAGAAGGTCCTCAACGCCAAGGGCGAGACCATCGACCAGAAGTCGATGAACTCGATCTACATCATGGCCGACTCCGGCGCCCGTGGTTCGCAGGCCCAGATCCGTCAGCTCGCCGGTATGCGCGGCCTGATGGCCAAGCCCGACGGCTCGATCATCGAGACGCCGATTACCGCGAACTTCCGCGAAGGCCTGAACGTCCTCCAGTACTTCATCTCGACCCACGGTGCGCGTAAGGGCCTGGCCGATACCGCGCTGAAGACGGCGAACTCCGGTTACCTGACCCGTCGCCTCGTCGACGTGGCGCAGGACGTGGTGATCACCGAGGACGATTGCGGCACGCTGGAAGGCCTGACCATGACCCCGATCGTGGAAGGCGGCGACGTGGTCGAGCCGCTGCGCGACCGCGTGCTGGGTCGTGTCGTGGCCGAGGACGTGTTCCTGCCGGGCAACGACGAGGAACCGATCGTCACCCGCAACACCCTGCTCGACGAGGGCTGGGTGCAGAAGCTCGACGACGCCAGCGTCCAGTCGATCAAGGTCCGTTCGACGATCACCTGCCGCAGCTCGTTCGGCGTGTGCGCCCACTGCTACGGTCGCGACCTCGGCCGCGGTCACCTGGTCAACCACGGCGAAGCGGTCGGCGTTGTCGCCGCGCAGTCGATCGGTGAGCCGGGTACGCAGCTGACCATGCGTACGTTCCACATCGGTGGTGCCGCATCGCGTGCGGCCGCCATCGACAACGTCACGGTCAAGACCACCGGCGCCATCAAGTTCAACAACCTCAAGCACGTCGATCACGCCGGCGGCCACCTGGTCGCGGTGTCGCGTTCGGGCGAGTTGTCGGTGCTCGACGGCCACGGTCGTGAGCGCGAGCGTTACAAGCTGCCGTACGGCGCCACCGTCAACGTCAAGGACGGCGCTGCGATCAAGGCCGGCCAGACCGTGGCCAGCTGGGATCCGCATAACCACCCGATCGTTTCGGAAGTCGCCGGTTTCGTTCGCTTCATCGACTTCGTCGATGGCGTGACCGTGATCGAGAAGACCGACGAACTGACCGGCCTGGCCTCGCGCGAGATCACCGATCCGAAGCGTCGTGGCTCGCAGGGCAAGGACCTGCGTCCGATCGTCCGCATCGTCGACAAGAACGGCAAGGACCTGTCGATCCCGGGTACCGATCTGCCGGCGCAGTACCTGCTGCCGCCGCGCTCGATCGTCAACCTGCAGGACGGCGCGCCGGTCGGCGTGGGCGACGTGGTTGCCAAGATCCCGCAGGAAGCGTCGAAGACCCGCGACATCACCGGTGGTCTGCCGCGCGTT
>DATDBI010000268.1:0-7507 GCA_036524915.1 Lysobacter sp.
GGTCACCGGGTACGCTTCGACTTCGCCGTACCACTCGCCGGACTTGTACTTGGCGACGAATGCGCGGGTGTCGCTCTGCAGGCCGGTGCTGCTGACAGTGACGTTGGAGCCCGAATTCTCGCGGGAGATGATCTCCGACAGCGCCGACTGCAGCGCCTGCGAGAACTGCTGCGGGTTGTTCGCCACCGCGAACGTGCCATGACCGTTCACCGCGGCGTGCAACAGGTCGTCGATGCGGTGTTCGTCTTCCGCGTCGGTCGGATCCGGCCAGGTGAAGGAGGTAGCGCCATCGCGCAGGACTTCGGCGACGCTGGTCTGGGTCAGGGTGCCCTTCAGACCGATCGAGATGCCGAACGTCACCATGTGCTGCCAGAACGCCGGATTGGCGGTCGAGGCAGGCACGATGTTGGACATGCTGGGCATCAGGTCCTTCTTCCAGTACTCCATTGCCACGTCGGCCAGGGTCTGGGTCTTGCTGTCCTGGTACGGCGCGGACACCGTGTACGTCGGCGAACCGCCGATCGACGGTCCTGCGGTGCCGTCGGAGTTGCCGACATCGACCAGGCCGTCATTCCAGTAACCATCGGTAGTCAGCAGCGCGTAGTTCTGGCGGCAGGCCAGTGCGTTGGTCGTGGATGGACCGTACGGACCCGTTGCGCCCTTGGCTCCGGTCTGGTTGTCACTGAAGTACTGGCCGATGCGGTTGAGCGCGGTCTGGAGCGGCGTGCGGCCGCTGCCTTCGGCGGCGTGCAGGCGGGTGAACCAGTCCGTCCGGTTCGTCGAGGCGGCCGTGCCGGTGACGTCCTCGAACAGACCGTTGTGGGTCGCGACCGGGATGTACTTGGTCGAGCGGTTCCAGATCGTCGTGTAACCGACGCGGTACTTGGAACCGGTCAGGGAACTGAAGGCTTCGCTGGCACCGGCCTTGGCCGCCTTCATGCGGGTGCGGTGATACGAGTACCAGGTGGCGTAGTTGATCTTCTCGTTTGCTTCCGAGCGGCCCGTCGGCGTCACCTGGGTGCAGTTGCGCCAGCCGGCGCCGCTGCCTGTCGTGCAGCCGACGGTGGTGTTGTCGATGTAGGTGACATTCAGGCTGAGGCCGGTGAACGTGTTGTTGCCGTCAGCGCGGATGCCGATGTAGTAGACGCCGGCCGTGGGCGCAGCAAACGTACAAGTGTGGGCGCGACCGTTCTGCTCGCGTTCGCAGTCGTTGTCGTTGGTCGTGGGATTGGCGCCAAACCTGACGTACAGGTCGGGATCACCGCCGCTGCCATCGGCAGTGGTGATGGTCAGGTCTTTCGCTTGGGCCGGAACCGTGACGGTCTGGTAAATCCAGTTGCCGCTCGTCGCGGTCAGGCCAGTCAGCGAGAGCAGGCTGATCGGTGCCGCGGCGGTACCGTCGAGGTACTCGCTGCGGTAGATCGTGCCATCGGTCAGGATCTGGTAGCGATAGTAGTCGGCCACCTGGGTGGACGCGGCAAGCTCGATGGCCTTGGTCTTGGGCACATAGAACGTCTGCACGCTGCCGGCAAGGTTGATGCTGGTCGACGCAAGACTGAGATCGTCATACGCGGCGGCGTAGCTGGTGCCGCCCGTCAGCGTCGCACCGCTGGCGTTCTTCCACGGCAGATAATCGATGTTCGGATTGTAAGAAAGCGTGTTGAGCGAGTAGGTGCGGCTCTCGATGCGGATCGGGCTCGTCTGCGGCGGATCATCCGGCATCGTCGTGTACTCCATCGAACCGGAGTCGTCGAGGATGAACATGATGTTCGGCGGCACCGGCGAGGCCGATTGCAGCGGCGTGGGCGGAATGACGAGCGCGGCGTGGCCGGGCAGTCCTGCCAACGTGGCCATGAAGCCCAAGCCCATGGCGTACAAGCGATTTCGGCTGCCGCGGCGCGGCGCGCGCTTACGATTGGTGTCGGTATGCAAGGTCATTTCCCCAGCTCTTAGTAGCGGCGATAGATGGACTGCAGGAGAACCTGCGAGCGTCCATCGGCCTTGTAACGTGCACTGATGCGGTAGCGATGGCCCATGCAGCCTGGTTGCACTTCGCCGGCGCCGCTCGTGACCTTGTCGCAGTTGTACCAATTGGGAAATTCACCGAGGTACTCGACCAGATACTGCAGGTCGCCTGCGGTGCCGACCGCGAGGTCGTTCTGCGTACCCGTGCCAATCTTGGCGGCGTCGACCCAGCCCGCGTTTCCGAGCGACCGGTCGGCACCGTTGAGGGGCCGGCCACAAACACCGCCGGGATTGGTGCAGTCGGCCACCGAGGGCACGGCGGTCAGACCCTGGGCGATCGCCTCGCCTTGTCGCAGGGCCGACTCGGCCGACTGGAATGCCAGGCTGCGGTCAAACAGGTTGCCGCTCATGCGCTCGCCGAGCAGCGTGCCGCGCAGGCTCGCCAATCCAAGCAGCGTCATGATCAGCAGAAGGATCAACACCACCAGCAGCGCGACGCCGCGCTGCGAGGCCATGGACGGTACGGGGCGCTTGCGGGAAGTCATGAGGTTCGGTTCCGGAGAGAAACGACATGGCGGATGGACCGGCGCAGGCCTCTGCCATCGGTGCCTGCCTTGATGCGATCGGCGTCACTGTCCTGCTGGCCTTCGAATTCCAGCTCGATGCGGACAGCCTTGACCCGCTTCCAGTTGCTGGCGGCGGTGATGACGGCCGAGGTTGCGTAGCTCGTTGCACCTTCAACCAGGTACGAGAGCTGGAGACCGCCCGCACCGGCTGCCGGCGTGGACACGCCTTCGAGGATTTCGGACTCCTGGTCGAGGACGGTCCGATACAGCGAATTGCCGCCACGACCGTTGGCCTTCACATACCAGCGCACGGCGTTGAGCTTGGCCACCATCGCCGGCTTGGCGGCCGTGGCGTAGGCGTAGCCGAACGCGCCACAGCTGGGACCGACGCCGAGGTTCTGGCTGCAGTTCTTGGCGGTGTTGTTCGACACTTCGATGTCGTTGCCGGACGGCGCGGCGATCCGGAACACCGCTGCCTGGGTGTTGTCGCAGGCCACCACCACGTCATCGGCAGCGAAGTCGGTCGCCGCGCGGCTCAGCGTGAATGTGTTGGCCGTGTACGTATTGACCGTGATCACGTCATCGCTGGCCGAATGCAGTTCGATGGCATCCGTCCCGGCCACCGTCCCTGCGAGCCCGCCGTTGTCGTAGCCGACAAGACCATCGCCCCAGTTATTCCACCATGCAGTACCCACGACGACATTGGCCATTGGCAGCATGGGAGCCTGCCCGGCCACTGCCGGCCCTGGCTGGGCGCAAGGCGTGCCGTCGGAATCGCGGATGTCGCGCGCCATCAGTTCGAATGCCATACGCGCGCCTTCCTGGACTCGCCCGAGGCTTTCCGTGGCCGCATAGCTCTTGCGATTGGTCATGAAGATGCCGACAGCGCCCACCGTGACCAGCAGGCCGATCAGCATCGCGACCATCAACTCGACCAGCGTGACGCCTCGAACGCTTCGCCGCGAATGGCCGGCACGCCCTTTGAAGTAGCTCATATCTGCACCATCGTCTTCAGCTTCTGGGCGTTGCTGCCACCCGACCCTCGCGAGTCGTCCCATTCAACGGTGATGGTGTAAACCCCACCTGAGAATTCGATCAGCCCGCACGCACTGCCGCCCATGACCGCCTGCATGTCGCGGATCCAGTCCTGCTGGTCGGCATCACGCAACACGTCTGCCGGCGTGCCGGCGGCGGTCGGGACGGTGCAGGTCCGGGCCAGCGCGTAGTTGCCGGCGCGAGCGCTGACGAGGTTGGCCCGCATCGCGTCGAGGATGGTGTAGCTGGCGATCACCGCCTGGTTGCGTTCCAGCGAGCTCTGGCTGTTCCTCAGTGCAGTCGCCTGCAATGCGGCCACGCCAAGCAGGCCGATGGCCAGGACCAGCACTGCGATCAGCACTTCCAGCAGGCTCATGCCGCGTTGCTGCCCACGTGGAGCGGATGGTTGGCGCCGTTGCGAAAGATTCATGGGAGATTCCAGTAGTTCGTATCTGCGATCAGGCTCAATCACACACGCCGGCCGTGCTTGCGCGCTCCACCCTGACCCGTCCACCGGCGCCAATGGCGACGTTGCGCACGTTGTCGGCGGGTACGGTGTCGGCCATGCAGACCCGGATCTGTCCGGTGAGCAGCTGCCCGCCCTTGCTCCGGGCCATGCCGTCGGAGCGGAACATCACGATGCCCTCGGTTACGGCGGTGTTGGCCTTGAGGGTCAAAGGTGCCGGCACCGCGTTGGCCAGGATGATTTCCTCGCCGACGTCGACGGCGGCATCGGCATCGGCATCGGCGAACACCAACCAGCCGCCCGAGGTCCCGTCGCCACTGCAGGTCGCGGCATCGGCCGAGCTGCAAAGCACCACCCGGCCATTGCGACGAATGGCTTCCATGCGCGCGGCCTGGAGCGAAGCCACCAGGTCGTTTGCCGCGGCGCTGAGGCGGCTGGAGTTCTGGACCAGGCGGAAGCCCGGTATGGCGACCGCCATCAGAACGCCCAGCACGGTCAGGGTGATGGCGAGTTCGACCAGGGTGAAACCACGATTCCGTCCATTGGCGCCATTTGAAAGACGTCGGACTGGTTGACTACGAAGCGGCATCGTCCCCTCCCCGGGAAGCTTGCCCAGTCAACATAAGGAGCGTTGGGTGGAAGCGCCAGCAACAACCGATTAGCGGACCCGGCGACGGAATGAGCGGTGAGGACGCCACGGGGCGCACTGGCAGGGCATGATGGCCGTCACGCCAGAACGCCTCGCAGGACATGACCCCACCGCCCCCCAGCCATCCGCTGGACACCCTCTGGCAAGCGCCGACGATTGTCTGGGCATTGATCGCCGGCGAGGGCGTCTCGGTCATCCTGGCGTTGGCACCCGGGATCAGCCAGGACCGCTGGGTGTATTTCGGGCTGACGTCGATCCTGGTGCAGTGGGTGCTGCTGCTGAGCCTGGCCATGCTGTACCTGGTCCGGCGTCCGCTGGTGCGATTGAAGCCGCAGAGCGTGGCCTACGTGGCGCTTTGCGTGCTGCTGCTGAGCACCTGGCTGGTCGGGTCGCTGACGTGGCTGCTCCTGCGCGACCTGTGGTCGCTCGAACGCGATGACTGGCAGTCGCTGTTCCTGCGCCTGACCGGCATGGCATTGGCTGTCGGCCTGCTCGGCCTGGCCGCTTTCCAGAACCATTGGCGGGCACGACAGCTGGCGGTCCAGGCCAAGCAGGCCCAGCTCGAAGCGCTGCAGGCCCGCATCCGCCCCCACTTCCTTTTCAACACGCTCAACACCGGTGCGGCACTGGTGCATCGCAAGCCCGAGGAAGTCGAGCGCCTGCTGCTCGATCTGGCCGACCTGTTCCGCGCGGCCCTTGCCGGCCCGCGCGACATATCGCTCGACGACGAGCTCGCGCTGGCGCGACGCTATCTGGAGATCGAGCAACTGCGGTTTGGCGAGCGATTGCAGGTGGACTGGCAACTGCCCAGGGAGATTCCTGCGGTGACCGTGCCGGCGCTGTCAATCCAGCCGCTGGTCGAGAACGCGATCCGCCATGGCATCGAACGTCGAGCCGACGGGGGGCTGATCGAGATCGCCGTCACGACCACGCCGGATACGGTGATCGTGCGCATCATCAACCCGCTGTCGACCGGCGGCCGCGACAGCCGCGGCCATCACGTCGGGCTCAATGCCTCGCAGGTGCGGATCGAGGCACTGACTGGCGGGCGCGGCAGCGTCATCACGCAGCAGGAAGGCAAGCGCTTCATCGCAACGGTGCGACTGCCCACGACACAAGGCTAGGCCGCTGCCCTTGCCCCTGCCCCTCTCCCGAGGGACAGGAGAGGGTTCAAACCATCAGGCGACGACGCGGTAGCAGGGCTTGTACTCGCCTGCGATCTTCATGCGGCGCTGCTCGACGAATGCGCGAAGCAGGGCATCGAGCGACTGCATCATGTCGGCATCGCCGTGGATCTCGAACGGGCCGTGCGCCTCGATCCGGCGCATGCCGTCTTCCTTGACGTTGCCGGCGACGATGCCGGAGAAGGCACGGCGCAGGTCGGCGGCCAGCTCGTGCGGCTTGCGGCCGTGGTGCAGGTCGAGCGACGCCATCGCCTCGTGGGTCGGCACGAACGGACGCTGGAACGCCAGCGGGATGTCGACCGACCAGTTGAAGAAGAACGAATCCTTCTGCGCGATGCGGTGCTCGCGAACCTTGCGGATGCCCGCCGTCATGCGCTTGGCGACCTTGTCCGGGTCGCCGACGATGATCTCGTAGCGTTGGGTCGCTTCCTCGCCCAGGGTCAGACGGATGAACCTGTCGATCTGCTCGAAGTACGGCGCCGATGCGGTCGGACCGGTGAAGATCAGCGGGAACGGCAGGTGCGCGTTTTCCTCGCGCAGGAGGATGCCCAGCAGGTAGAGGATCTCCTCGGCCGTGCCGACGCCGCCCGGGAAGACGATGATGCCGTGGCCAAGCCGGACGAACGCCTCCAGGCGCTTTTCGATGTCCGGCATGATCACCAGGTGGTTGACGATCGGGTTCGGCGACTCGGCGGCGATGATGCCCGGCTCGGTGATGCCGATGTAGCGCGTGCGGCTGCGGCGCTGCTTGGCGTGGGCGATGGTCGCGCCCTTCATGGGACCCTTCATTGCGCCCGGACCGCAGCCGGTGCAGATGTCGAGGCCGCGCAGGCCCAGCTCGTAACCGACCTGCTTGGTGTAGACGTACTCGTCGCGCGAGATCGAATGGCCGCCCCAGCAGACCACCAGGTTGGGTTCGGTCGGATGCAGGATGCGGGCATTGCGCAGCAGGCCGAACACCGAGTCGGTGATGCCCGAGGTCGTTTCCAGGTCCTGAGTGCTGTCCGGGCCCAGCTCCATCGCGGTGTAGGCCAGGTCGCGGACCACGGCGAACAGCAGCTCGGCGACACCGCGGATGATCTCGCCGTCGACGAAGGCCATCGCCGGCGCGTGGGCCAGGTCGATGCGGACGCCGCGATCCTGCTGGTGGACCTGGATGTCGAACTCGGGATACAGCTCGCGCGCGGCGCGCGGGTCGTCAGACGCGCTGCCGCTGGTGAGCACCGCCAGCGCGCAGCGGCGCAGCAGGTCGTGCATGCCGGTGGAGACATCGCGCAGGCGCGCAACCTCGTCACGCGAGAGGACGTCGAGACCGCCCTTGGGGTAGATGCGGGCGTTGACGGTCGGGAGGGTGGTTTCAATGGTGGCGCTCATCTTTCTCTTCTTTCGTCCTGTTTACCGGGATGACTCTAGCCTGCCTCCCCCACAAAAGAAAACGGCCGGGAAACCCGGCCGTTTTCACGTGCTTCAGACAAGCGCCACGGATCAGAACTTGTAGCGGACGCTGACCTGGGCGGCCCAGCGCGAGATGCCCTTGTCGTCGTAGATCGTCAGCGTGTCCGGCGTATTGACGCGGTAGATGTACTTGCCGGTCGCGGTGTCGATGCCGCCGTACTCGACGACGCCACGCATGCCCGGGAAC
>DATDBI010000269.1:0-10111 GCA_036524915.1 Lysobacter sp.
AACCCACGAGCGGCGGCATCACGAGAAACCGCGCTCCTGGCTCGAACGCATCAGTTCGGCGCTTTCCGGCGAACCCACCACCCGCGAGGATCTGGTCGAACTGCTGCGCGATGCGCAAGCCGACGGCCTGATCGCCGCCGATACCCTGCGCATGATGGAAGGGGCGATCGCCGTCTCCGACCTGACCGTGGGCGACGTCATGATCCCGCGCTCGCAGATGGTCTCGTTGCCGGCCGACGCCAAGTTCCTCGACCTGATGCGACAGGTGGTCGAGTCCGGCCACTCCCGCTTCCCGGTCCACGGCGACGACAAAGACGAGATCCTCGGTGTGCTGCTGGCCAAGGACCTGCTGCGTGGCGTGGTCGCCGACAACGGCCCCGGCAGCGTCCACGAACTGCTGCGCCCGGCCGTGCTGATTCCCGAATCCAAGCGGCTGAACGTGCTGCTGCGCGAGTTCCGCCAGTCGCGCAACCACATGGCGATCGTGATCGACGAGCACGGCGGCGTCGCCGGACTGGTCACCATCGAAGACGTGCTCGAACAAATCGTCGGCGAGATCGACGACGAGCACGACGACGCCGAAGACCCCAGCGCCCTCATCGCCGCCCAGGCCGACGGCCAGTTCGTCGTCGACGCGCTGACGCCCATCGCCGACTTCAACGAGCGTTTCAGTGCCGACTTCGACGACGACGAATACGACACCATCGGTGGCCTGGTCACGGCCGCGATCGGCCACCTGCCCGAAGCCGGCGAGGAACTCACCCTGGGCCGCTTCGTGTTCCGGGTCTCCGGCGCCGATGCCCGCCGTGTCCACGCGTTCCACGTTGGCGTCCTGTCGGATGCGTGACGTGACGGCGCCCTCCCACGCTTGTGGGAGAGAGCTGGGATGGGCGCGAGCGAAGCGGCTGCTCATCGGCTTCGTGCTGCTCGCCGCATGCCTGTTCGGCACCCAGGCCCTGGCTGCCACGCCCCGCATCGGCGTGGCGACCATGCAGCCCGGCGAGATCTTCTTCGAGCGCTTCGGCCACAACGCCGTCGTGGTGGTCGACCCCGACACCGGCGCCGCGATCTCGTACAACTTCGGTTTCTTCGACCCGAGCGAACCCGACTTCATCAGCCGGTTCGTCCGCGGCCACATGCGCTACCAGCTGGCAGCGCTCCCATTCGACGAAGACCTGCTGCAGTACCGCGCCGAAGGCCGCGGCGTCGACGTGCAGTGGCTCGACCTGAGCGATGCGCAGGCCAACGCACTCGCTGCCGCCCTGGCCGAGAACGCCAAGCCCGAGAACGCGCATTACGCCTACCAGTACTTCGACGACAACTGCAGCACGCGCGTGCGCGACTCGCTCGACCGCGTCCTGGGCGGCGGCTTGCGCCGGCAGATCGAAGGCCGCTCGCACGGCAGCACCTACCGCAGCGAAGCGGTGCGACTGGCCTCGCCGGCGTGGTGGATGTGGCTTGGCTTCGATGTCGGCCTCGGCCCGTCGTCGGACCAGCCGCTGCCCGTGTGGAACGAGTCGTACGTGCCGATGCGCCTGGCCGCCGCACTGCGCGAGGTGAAGAACACCGAAGGCCGGCCGCTGGTGAAATCGGAGCAGCCGATCCTTCCGCACCGCTTGGCGCCGGAACCGCAGGAACCGCCGCCGCGCTGGTGGCCGTGGGGCCTGGCCGGTCTCGCCCTCGGCATCGCCGCGGCGTGGGCCGGACGCCGGCATCCGCGCGCGGTGGCGGCAGCGGCGTTGCCGTTCTGGACGCTGTCGGGCGTGCTCGGTGCGTTGATGCTGTTCATCTGGGTCGGCACCCTGCACCGCTACGGCTGGGCCAACAACAACCTGCTGCTGCTCAGCCCGCTGGCGTGGCTGCTGCTGCCCGGTGGATGGCGCGTGCTGCGCGGACGCGATCCGGGCCCGTGGTTCCGGCGCTGGCTGGCGCTGATGGCCATTGCCGCGGTGGCGGCGTTGTTCCTGTACTGGCTGCCCGTGTACCCGCAGCGCAACGCGCATTGGGTCGCCCTGCTGCTGCCGATCCACCTGGGCCTGTGGCAGGCGTTCCGGCGCCCCGCGTTGTAGCAGCGAGCTTGCCCTCGCGGTCCGGCGCGGGCACGATCGCGCCATGAAAGATCCCACCCTGCCCCAGTGCGTGGTCAACTGCGCCGCGTACACCCGCGATGGCAAGCGGCGCGACATCACGCTCGACCAGATCAGCGACGTCCTTGCCGTCGAAGACGACACCTTCGTCTGGGTCGGCTTGTACGAACCTGCCGATGAGATCCTCGAAAAGCTGCAAGAGGAGTTCAACCTCCACGACCTGGCCATCGAGGACGCGCAGAACGCGCACCAGCGCCCGAAGATCGAGAGCTACGGCAACTCGCTGTTCATCGTCGTGCACACGGCGCAAAGCGTGGATAGCCACATCCGCTTTGGCGAAACCCACATGTTCATCGGCCCGCGCTACCTGGTGACGGTGCGCCACGGTGCATCGACCAGCTACGCGCCTGCGCGCGCCCGCTTCGAGCGCGACGCCGAGGACATCGCCCACGGCCCCGCCGCGGCGCTGTACGTGGTGCTGGACCAGATCGTCGATAACTTCCTGCCGATCGTCCAGGAGTTCAGCCAGGACCTCAACGAGCTCGAGCAGGACATCTTCGCCGACGAGTTCCGCGCTGAAACCGTCAAGAAGCTCTACGAGCTCAAACGCGAGCTGACCCGCCTGCGCATGGCCGTGGCGCCGCTGCAGGACATCCTCGGCCAGCTCGCCCGCCTGCGCAGCAACGTCATCGACGAGGAAAGCCAGCTGTACTTCCGCGACGTGCTCGACCACGTCGTGCGCATCAACGACACCACCGACACGCTGCGCGAGATGCTGACCGCGGCGATGAGCGTGAACCTGTCGCTGGTCACCATCCGCCAGGGCGAAGTGGTCAAGCGCCTGGCCGGCTGGGCCGCACTGCTGGCCGCTCCGACCCTGATCGCCAGCTGGTATGGCATGAACTTCGAAGCCATGCCCGAACTGCACGGCCGTTACAGCTACGCGATCCTGATCGCGGTCACGGCGGTGGTCTGCCTGGTCTTGTTCGGGTTCCTTCGCCGGTCCAAGTGGCTGTAAACACTGGGATTGTCTTCACGGTTAGACCAAAGTCGCAGGATTCATTGCGCACTGCGCATTGACCCGGCGCCACCGGCGGCGCGACCCTTCGTTGATCCTTACGGAGGGGTGTCATGAAAGCATTGTCCTGGCTTGGCTGGGTAGCAGTCGCGGTACTCGCGGTCTTCTGCATCGGCACGATCGCCCTGCACCGTGGCGAAACCATCAGCGCGATGTGGCTGGTGGTGGCGTCCGTCTCGGTATTCACCATCGCTTACCGCTTCTACGGCCTGTACATCGCGCGCACCGCGCTGATGGTCGACCCCACCCGCGCGACGCCGGCATGGCGACGCAACGATGGCCTGGACTACGTGCCGACGCCACGCAGCGTGCTGTTTGGCCACCACTTCGCCGCGATCGCCGGCGCCGGCCCGCTGGTGGGCCCGGTCCTGGCCGCGCAGATGGGCTACCTGCCCGGCACGCTGTGGATCCTGTTCGGCGTGGTCCTGGCCGGCGCGGTGCAGGACATGCTGGTGCTGTTCTTCTCGACGCGCCGCGACGGCCGTTCGCTCGGCGACATGATTCGCGCCGAGATGGGTCCTGCCGCCGGCGTCATCTCGATGATCGGCATCCTGATGATCATGGTGATCCTGCTGGCGGTGCTGGCGCTGGTCGTGGTCAAGGCGCTTGCGGACAGTCCGTGGGGCACCTTCACCGTGGCGATGACCATCCCGATCGCGATCCTGATGGGCCTGTACCTGCGCTACTTCCGCCCGGGCCGGATCATGGAGGTGTCGGTCATCGGCTTCGTCCTGCTTATCCTGGCGATCTGGAGCGGCGGCAAGGTCGCGGCCAGCCCGGAATGGGCGCCGATCTTCCACCTCAGCGGCACCACCCTGGCGTGGCTGATGATCGCCTATGGCTTCATCGCCGCCGTGCTGCCGGTGTGGCTGCTGCTGGCGCCGCGTGACTACCTGTCCACCTTCCTCAAGATCGGCACGATCCTGGTGCTGGCACTTGCCATCCTGATCGCCATGCCCGACCTGCAGATGCCGGCGCTGACCAAGTTCATCGATGGCACCGGCCCGGTGTTCAGCGGCAAGCTGTTCCCGTTCCTGTTCATCACGATCGCATGTGGCTCGGTCTCGGGCTTCCATGCGCTGATCAGTTCGGGCACCACGCCGAAGATGATCTCGAACGAATCGCAGATCCCGCTGATCGGTTACGGCGGCATGCTGATGGAGGCCTTCGTCGCGATCATGGCGCTGATCGCCGCCTGCGTGCTGCAGCCCGGCGTCTACTTCGCGATGAACGCACCGGCCGCACTCATCGGCACCACCGCCGAGACGGCTGCCGCGGCGATCTCGAGCTGGGGCTTCGTGCTCACGCCCGACGTCCTGACCGCGACCGCCAAGGAAATCGGTGAGGCCAGCATCCTCTCGCGCACCGGCGGCGCGCCCACGCTCGCGGTCGGCATGGCGCAGATCCTGCACGGGCTGGTCGGCGGCGAAGGCATGATGGCGTTCTGGTACCACTACGCGATCCTGTTCGAAGCCCTCTTCATCCTGACCACGGTCGACGCCGGCACGCGCGTTGCCCGCTTCATGATCCAGGAGCTGATCGGTCTGGCCTACGCACCGTTCAAGCAGACCGAGAGCTGGGCGGCGAACGTGGCCTGCACGGGATTGGCGGTGGCCCTGTGGGGCTACTTCCTCTACCAGGGCGTGGTCGACCCGCTGGGTGGCATCAACACCCTGTGGCCGCTGTTCGGCATCGCCAACCAGATGCTGGCGGGCCTGGCGCTGGTGTTCTGCAGCGTCGTGATGATCAAGATGAAGCGCGAGAAGTTCCTGTGGATCCCGCTGATTCCGACCGCGTGGCTGCTGATCTGCACGCTGACCGCCGGCTGGCAGAAGCTGTTCCACCCGGATCCGAAGATCGGCTTCATCGCCAACGCCCGCAAGTTCGCCGACGCCGCCGCGCGCGGCGAGGTACTGGCACCGGCGAAGTCGATGGACGACATGTCGCGGGTGATCTTCAACAACTACCTCGATGCCGGCCTGTGCGCTCTGTTCGTGTTCGTGGTACTGGCGACGGTCTTCTTCGGCATCAAGGCAGCCCTGGCGGCACGCCGCAACAATGCACCGACGGCCAAGGAGAGTGAGTATGTCGCGTTCGATGGCATCGCTCGCTGACGCCGGCATGCTGGGACTGGCGCTGCTCGCACGCTGGTGGCGTGCGGCAGCCCAGACGGCGCGCCTTGCGATCGGCATTCCCGACTACGACAACTACGTCGAGCACATGCAGCGCAACCACCCGGACCTGCCGGCGATGAGTCGCGATGCGTTCTTCCACGAGCGGATGATGGCGCGCTACGGCAAGGGCCGTTCGCGCTGTTGCTGACCTGATGAAGCCCCTCTCCCGCGGCGCGGGAGAGGGGTTGCGGTGGAGAAAGCCTCAGCCCGCTGCCTGCGCCCGCATGACGTATTCCTGGTAAGCCGGGATCGCGATTGCGGCGAGGATCGCCAGTCCCATCACGCCGACGATGACCACCAACGACCAGATCGACCACTTGCGCTGAACGCGCTGGAAGTGCTCGACGCTGTCCCATCGCTTGTTGCGCCATGCCCACTCGCGGCCCTTGACGCCAAGGATGATCGACATCACGAAGCCGACGTACGGAATGAAGCACAGCAGCCCGATCCAGGTGCGATTGCTCACCGCCCAGATCCAGTTCAGCAGGAACGCACCCCAACTCCAGCCGGCCACGCCCGGCGGAATGGTCGCGTCCTTGCCCATGCCCGAGGTGTTGTCGCCCATCGACCATTCGGCCACCGCCGCTGCCGGCGCCTGATACGGATTCTTCATTTGGATTTCCCCTTGATTGACTGGTTTTCGCCGACCTTCACGGATCGGCTGCATGTATGGCAGCGCAATGCCCTCCCCAGGGCACCCGTCGCAGCATAGTCGCGCCGGGAGGCGTCCTTCAATCAGTTGCACCACCGCTAGCGTCACGCCTCGTCGAAGTCGGGCAGGAACGAGATGTCCAGGTAATACCGCTGGCTGCGTTCCGGGTCGATGTAGACCACGACATGCTCGTCCCGGATGAACACCCTGGGATCACTCAACACCTTCCAGCTGTGGAAGGTGCGGACCTCGCCGGATCGAGGGTCGACCCACTGCGCCACGATCCGGTAAGGGGCGTGTCCGCTGACCTGGAAGAGCCCATCGTCGCGGACATCGGTGACCGTGGCTTGGATCGCATGTCCCTGGCTCATCAGTTGCATTGCCAGGTTTCGCCGCTTCACCCTGCCCAGCATGATCGACAGGCCGATGCAGGCCACCGTGACGCCGATCAGCGATTCGAGGGGTTTGGCCGACAGCAGCAATGTCGCCGCCAGGCCGCTGCCGAAGAACAGCAGCGCGGTGGAAGCAAAGGTCGAGGCCGGGTAGCGCGAGACGCGATCGCTCATTGCCATGGCGCCGCAAGACGGCAGCCGCCCGATAAAACGGAACCGCAGTTGATCCGTCGCAAGGAGCCCCCCTGTAAGCCCCAATCCCCGAAGCCAGACGCTATCACCGCGATTCGGCGTGGACAAGCCGCCAGCCCCGGCAGGGTACTGGCTGCGCGACAGCGGTCGACAGCCCGGGGTTCATGTGTCCGCGTTCAACGCGCTGCTTTCAGGTGCCGGTCATGGCCGAAGGTGCCCCAGGGTGTTGCACTGGCCCGGAGCGCCAGCCAAGGAGCCGGGCTGGCAGGAAAAGAATGGCCTGCAACAGTGCGAACAAGGCGGAGAACGTAATGCCCACCAAGCGGAACGGAAGGGCGAGCAGCCATGCGATTGGCCAGAGGACCAAAGCCAGCAGAGCCAGCGGCCAGCACAGAACGAACAGGATGCACCAGGCGACAACGGCAATCAGCGCCTTCATTTCCAGTCTCCTCTCGGCTCAGGCCCATGATGGCAGCGGCAACATTGCGTCGCGGCTGGGCTGCTGACAACCGACGTGCGATGGACCGGCCAAAACCTCTGACGAAGGCGCGAATTCGGGGACGAAAGCCACCTGGCGGCCCAGACTGAATCCGAGCCGCGAAGGGCTTGAGCTTGAATGGACGGTCAGACTGCTGGAGCGCAGCCTCCGGGTTTGAATACGCGCTCTGTCGAAGCCGGGTTCCGTTCCAGCGCGCCACCGACGCGAGTGGGCCGCTGGGAGAACGACCCGCCGCAGTTGGGACAGCGGCCACCCAGCTTCGACTCAACGCAAGTCGTGCAGAACGTGCACTCGAACGAACAGATCCAAGCGTCTTTCGAATCTGGCGCCAGATCGACATCGCAGCACTCACAGCCTGGACGCATCTGAAGCATGTCCGACTCCTGTCGTGAGGGGATCTGACTATGGCGCGGCCTGACGTCCACAACAACCCCGCTACTCCGGCAGGTTCAATCGAATCAGGTCCGCGGTTTCAACAAGTTTACTGGCAGTAGCTTGAACCCGCTCTCGTCGCTGCGCATCCCCACTTGAATCGTGCGAGGTGCCCCTGCTGCGTCCGGCACCATCGAATGTCGCGAGCTGAGGCGGACCTATGCCCCAATCACTGCCCTTCTGCCGGGGCACAACGTGAAAATGGAAGTGCGGCGTTTCCTGCCCGCTAAATACCCCGTTGTTCTGGAACGTGAGTATTCCGAGGGGCCGATACGTCTTGACGAGTGCCTCTGCGACTCTCTTGGCCGCGACCATGATGGCGCTGCACTCCTGATCAGAGAGATCGAGCAGCGTCGCGACGTGACGACGAGTGATGACGCAGCACTGACCGACCTCGAATTGCCAAGGATTGATCACCGTCAGCGTATGTTCGCTTTCGTCAACGATCGCCCATCTTTCTTCGCGACCTTCCATTCCTTCACAAAGGTCGCAGGGATCTCTTATGGGGAGTTCGATCATTTGCGCTCTCCGATTGAGCAGGCTTGCCACAGGCGGCCTAGAGCCAGAGCTGATCCGAGCCGCTGAGCGGCTTCGGCTCGGATGAACTGTTAGCCCCTAGTCCGTGACGATCCGAACCTCACTGACCTTGCCCGCCCGATCGAAGTGTAGCGTCAACCACTCGCTATCAATCCGGATGAACCCGCGTTCCGGGCCCAGCCAGTAGCCCAGCCCGGAACCCATGAACGTATCCGTTACGGTCGGCGGGCCGAGCAACGCCTCAACTTCGGACCTGGACATTCCTGATAGAACCTCGGACCTCAGCAGGCCATCCGCCATGCGAAGACGCGGGCTGCCCGGTGAGGCCTCACCCCGCAACCAAACAGAATGTTCGAAGGCGATCGGTCCGCACATCAGTTGCCAGTACACGCCACCCAAAACAGCAACAACTGCGAGCACAACTGCCGTGATCGTCGGGGCCTTGTTGGCTCTCATAGGGCCTATCGCCAGAGTTAAGTCGATCTGCGAAACCGCTTCGGCTTGAATGAACTGTTAGACGGCACGGATGCGCCGAAGCGCTTCGCCGATAGGGCCACAGCCTTGCTTCGCTCAGTCTCGCGATTCTTGGGCGGGCTGAATGTGGTCAGCGAACTGATAAGTGCGGTAGCCGCCTCGGTGACTTGCTACACGGCCAGATTGAAAGCCGCCTCATTGGCTTTCGATGGCGCGTTGAACCCACTCAATTTGCGGACGAACTGCAATGCCGAAGCGCGGATCTCGTCGCCCGTTGCCGGCGGGTCGAAGTTGTACAACGTCCGAATGTTCCTGCACATAACGCCTCCAACTATCTCTTTCCACCTGACGCCTACAGCCTGCTCGTGCGCGGCCAGCTTATACGTTCTGGGAAATCTAGCCTGAAAGTTAGCGACGGCCGTGTAATCCAGTAGCCCAATGGCCTGCTCCCTTGCTTGAACCGACTGCTTGGCTAGCGCCGCGGCGAACTGCCGATCTCCCCAGTGCAGCAGCAGTGCTTGGACCGAACATGCGTGGGCCTCTGCCCCGGCACCAATGATGGTGGATCTATCAAGGTACGCGAGAAACCCGTCGAGCCCTTGTCGAGACTCCAGGGCGGCCTGGAGCCCCAAACGGTAGTCGTAGTGGTCAAACTCTTTGGCCTGCGGGCACAGGTCCGCGCATGCGCCCGCTTCCCCTTTGGCAATCTGGTGAGCCCATGTAACACATTGCTCGTCGCCAGGGTCAGCGCGGGTAGCGCCGGATGCGAGAAGCAGGATGGCAGCGAGTCCTAAGGCCTTCATGTCTGCTAACGCCAGAGTTAAGCCGCGCCGCGAAGCGGCGTCGGCTTGAATGAATTGTTAGGGGGCGTACCGGCCGGACGTGGGCAATGCACATATCCTTGCACGTAGTTCCATCGTGGATTTTTGGCTAGAGGGACTCGATCTTGCGCTTCCTGGTACTTGCTCAGCTCGTAACCATCCGGGCAAATCTCCTGCGCTCGTCGCTGAAAGCGATTCCTAAGCAGCCAGAAGGGTGATCCCCTGCTTCCATCGTAGCGAACGAGATAGGAACCATCATCCTGGAACTCCGCGGAATATCCCGTCCCGCGGTCATAGAGATCGGCACTCGTAAGCTCGTGGTAGGACGAACACCCAGCGACCGATACAGCTAGCCCGAGGGTGATCAGCGAGAGTGCCTTCATAGCCGGGTTCTACCCCGCTAACACGGACACTTCAGTTAAGCCCCATCATGGGGCAGGAGGAGTGTCATGCGACAGCGGAAAAGATACAGCGAAGAGTTCAAGCGTGAGGCCGTGGGCCTGACCCGGCTGCCAGGGGCGAACGTTTCGCAGATTGCCCGTGATCTTGGCATCGGGGCCAACCAGATCCATCGATGGCGGCGCGAGCTGGAGGACGGCGGCAAGAAAGCCTTCCCCGGAAACGGCGTCGCGCGCGACCAGGAACTGCTGGCACTCAAGCTCGAACTGGCGCGGGTGAAGAAGGAACGGGATTTTTTGCGCGATGCGGCGGCGTTCTTCGCCAAGGAATCGTCTTGAGGTACGAGGCGATCCGACGCCACCGCGACCAGTACC
>DATDBI010000270.1:0-10590 GCA_036524915.1 Lysobacter sp.
GCAGTTCCTGGAGCATGCCGTTTTCGACGACGGCAACGCGGGTTTCGCGGGGCGTAACGTTGACCAGTATTTCTTCGGTCACTTCAACACTCCGAACTGGCGCAGCAAGGTGGCGGTCTCGTACAGCGGCAACCCCATCACGCCGGAGTAGCTGCCGGACAGGCGCGTGGTGAAGGCCTCGGCGAGCCCCTGGATCGCATACGCTCCGGCGCGCCCGTGCGGCTCGCCGCTGGCAACGTAGTCGTCGATCTGGGCCTGGCTCAGGTTGGCAAAGGTCACCTCGGACACGGACACCGACTGGGCTTCGCGCGATGGCGACACCAGCGACACCGCCGAGATCACCAGATGGGTGCGCCCGGACAACCGGGCCAGCATCGCCGCGGCATCGGCGTCATCGGCCGGTTTGCCGAACACCTCGTCGTCGAGCACCACCTCGGTATCGGACCCGAGCACGACGGCCGTCGGGTTGCCGACTACCTTGAGCAGTCCTGCGCCGGCCTTCTCACGGGCGACCCTGCGCACGTAGGATTCGGCCGGCTCGCCCGGCTGCGGGTGCTCGGGGATGTCGAGGTCGAGCACGCCGAACTCCAGGCCAGGCTGGCTCGACAGGAGCCGGCCCAGCAATTCGTGCCGTCGGGGGGATTTGGAGGCGAGGTAAAGCATCGGCGAAAGCATAACCCGCGCTGACTGCGCGGCAGCGCGTGCACCACCGTCCAACCCCGATCGGGCTCACGAATCGTTCACTGCGTCATCCAGACCCTAGCCCCAACCTCAAGGAGTTGTTCATGCCCCAGCTGTCCATGCCGTCCTCCCGCCTCGCACTCCGGCCGCTCGTGCTGGCCGCCGCCCTCGCATTCGGAGCGTTCCCTGCCGTGAGTCCCGCCCAGACCACCCCGTACGTTGCCACCGACGGCACCCTGCTGTCGGTCTCGGCCCAGGCCGAAAGCCGGCGTGCGCCGGACATCGCCACCCTCTCCACCGGCGTGGTCACCCAGGCCGCCGACGCCAATTCGGCCATGCGCGCCAACGCCGAGCAGATGACGAAGGTGGTTGCGGCGATCAAGGCGGCGGGGATTGCCGAGCGCGACATCCAGACCAGCGGCGTCAACCTCAACCCCCAGTACAAGTACGTCGAGAACCAGTCGCCGACGATCACCGGTTACCAGGCGCAGAACACGGTCAACGTCACGGTTCGCGACATCGCCAAGCTGGGCAGGATCATGGATGCGCTGGCAGCCACCGGCGCCAACCAGATCAACGGCCCCACCTTCGACATCGATGACGCAAAGAAGGGCGAGGCCTACGACGAGGCGCGCCGTGCCGCGGTCGAGAAGGCGCAGACGCGCGCGCAGATGTATGCAAAGACGCTGGGGCTGAAGGTCCGCCGCATCGTCAGCATCAGCGAGGGTGGCAGCTTCGCGCCGCCGCGGCCGATGCCGATGATGGCCATGGCGCGCAACAAGGAAGCGTTCGACACACCGATCGCAGCGGGCGAGAACACGCTGTCGGTCAGCCTCGACATCGTTTTCGAACTGGGAAACTGACATGACCGCCTCCGGCAAGACCACCCCGCCCGCTCCCGACCCCAGGCCCGGCCACAACCCGGGTTACGCCGAGCCCAAGCCGCGCGACCGCGACGATGTGGAGCAACCGCATCCCAAGCGCAAGCCCGATCCGGACGACGGTGGCCTGGGCAGGGAGCCGGAGCAAACGCCGGAGCGCTAGTCGTTTCGTGACGCGCGACCATCAGGCCCGCCCCGTGCGGGCCTGATCTTTTTTCCGTGCACTGCTTTTTTGTTCAACCCCGCTGCCGCCATCGGTGCGTTTGCCGCATTTGCAGACCACACCAGGAGGCACACCATGTCGAATGCAATTGCCCTGCGCCACCAGGCCGGTTCGTTTCGGGTTCCAGGGTTGGATGGCTCCGAACTCGACGTCAGCCGCATCGCCGCCGTTGCCGGCGCAATCGCCGTCAACGCGGTGATCGCGATGCTGCTGATGTTGCCGCTGGAGCGGTACTCGCCACCGGCCGGCGAGGAGGTCATGCAGGTGATCGATCTGCTGCCACGCAAGCCGGTCGAGACTCCGCCCCCGCCACCTGAAAACGTCACCATCGACCGGACGCCGCCCAGGCCCGTTCCGGCGCCGACGCGACGGCTGGCACCGGCAGACACCACGGTCACCGAAGCGGTGGTCGACGCACAGCCAGGTGACGAGGCGTTGCCACCGGTCGATCCGGGCACGCAAGACGGATCGGTGGGCGAACCGCTGCAACCCGCCAGCGGCTCGGTGCTGCAGGCGTTGTCGGCGCCGGCACCGGCGTACCCGGGAGAAGCGGTGCGGCAGGGCCTGATGGGGACGGTCGAACTGGAAATCCTGGTGGGCATCGACGGACGCCCGCTGGAGGTGCGCGTGGTGCGCAGCAGCGGTCATCGCGTGCTCGACCAGGCGGCCCGGCGCGCGGTGCTGGCAACGTGGACGTTCCAGCCGGCCTTCCGCAACGGCCAGGCGGTGCAGGCACTGGGGCGCGTGCCGATCGAGTTCAAACTGGCGCGGTAATGGCGTAACGGGATCCCGGGTGTGGCCGTCGGCCGCGCCCGGGAATCGCGTGTCAGGCGCGGTGGTAAGGGTGGTTCGCCAGCAACGCTGCCGCGCGATACAGCTGCTCGGCGGCGACCAGGCGCACCAGCATGTGCGGCAGCGTGAGCGGCCCCAGCGACCACGACTCGTCACCGCGCGCGATCACCTCCGGCGCATGACCCTCGGGACCGCCGATCAGGAACGCCAGGTCACGCCCCTGCCCTCGCCAGTGCTCGAGCCGCTGCGCCAGCTGCTCCGACGACCAGGTCCGGCCGCGACCGTCGAGCGTCACCACGCATGCATTCTTCGGCAACGCGGCCAGCACGCGCGCGCCTTCGTCCTGGGTCGCGCGCACCGCATCGCGGCCCTTGCCGCGCAGGCCGGGCTCGATCTCGACCAGCTCCAGAGGCAGCCAGTGCGACAGGCGCTTGCGGTATTCACCGAAGCCTTCGGCCACCCATCGCGGTGCGTGTTCACCGACGGCGATCAGTTTCGCTTTCATCACCGTGAATGGTAGCGGCAGAACGTCACAGTCCGCCGCACTGACTCGCGGGTGTCATCCACCGGCCATGCCCGGCTCGTAGGTTGCAGGCTCCCCCAGCCCCGCAGGAGCCGCAGATGGATGCGTTAGATCTCTCCCGCCGCCAGGTCCTCAAAGGTGGTGCCGCCACGATGGCGCTTGGCGCCATCGGCAGCCTTGGCGCGCTGTACTCGCGCCAGGCGCTGGCCGCCGGCGATCCGACCCGCCTTGCCCCGATTCCCGGCCGCTACGGCCCACTCGCCCCGGTCGCTGACCGCGCCACCGGCCTGCCGCTGCTGCAGTTGCCACGCGGCTTCGGCTACCGGTCCTTCGGCTGGAGCGGCGACCGCATGAGCGACGGCCAACCCTGCCCCGACCGCCACGACGGCATGGCCGTGGTCGGCCTGCGCCGGCCCGGAGGCCGCCCGCACGATCGCCATCCCGGCGGTGGCCACCAGCACGGTCACGAGCTGGTCCTGATCCGCAACCACGAGCGCGGCGCCGCCAGCCCGATCCACGCACCCGGCATGTACGACAGCGGCGACATCGGCGGCGGCCAGGTCGCCGGTGGCGGCACCACCACGCTGACCTGGCGCCATGGCGAATGGCGCAGCATCGAGGCCAGCCTCGGTGGCACCCTGGTGAACTGCGCCGGCGGGCCGACGCCGTGGGGCAGCTGGCTGACCTGCGAGGAGATCAAGACCGACGCGGTGTCCAGCACTGGCAAGAAGCACGGCTACGTGTTCGAAGTGCACGCCGAGGCCGAGCGCACCAGCGGCCGGCCGCTGGTCGGACTGGGACGTTTCAGCCATGAAGCGGTCGCGATCGATCCGCGCACCGGCATCGTCTACCTGACCGAAGACGACCGTAACAAGGCCGGCCTCTATCGCTTCATCCCCAACGATCGCGCCGGCCGCTACGGCTCGCTCGAACACGGCGGGCGATTGCAGGCCGCACGCGTGCGGCGCCAGCCCAATGCCGACCTCATCGTCGCCGCGATCGGCGACGAGTACGCACTGGAGTGGGTCGACATCCCCGATCCGGACCTCGACAGCATCGTCGCGCCTGCCGGCTTCCCCGACATCTCCGCCGGCGAAACCCTCAGCGGCCCGTTCGCGCAGGCGTGGAGCGCGGGCGCACTGCGCATGAGCCGCGGCGAAGGCATCTGGCACAGCTACGGCAAGATGTTCATCGTCGACACCAGCACCGGCGTCGATGCACAGGGCCGCAGGGGTCGCGGCAACGGTGCGGTGTGGGTGCTGGACCTGCTGACGCAGCGAATCCGCGCACTGTTCGTCAGCGGCAACCAGCTCGCCGCGCACAACCCCGACAACATCACCGTCAGCGCGCGCGGTGGCGTGCTGCTGTGCGAGGACGGCGGCGAAAGCCCGGACCAGTACGGCCCCGGCGCACGCCTGGTCGGCCTCACGCGCCAGGGTGAATCCTTCTATTTCTGCAAGAACAACATCGAGCTGACCTCGACCCAGATCAGCAACGCCGGCAAGGTCATCCCCGAAGGCGATTACCGCGAGAGCGAGTTCTGCGGTGCATGCTGGGATCCCTCCAGCCAGACGTTGTTCGTCAACATCCAGACGCCGGGCATCACGGTGGCGATCACGGGACCGTGGGAGCGTGGGCACCTGTAAACGATCGGGCCCACCACGCGCCAACGAAGACCAGGCATTGAATTGCCGGAGCGTCGCCCGACCCCGACCCCGACATCGAGCGCACAAATGAAAACGGCGCCGCAAGGCGCCGTTTTCATGGACGAAATGCGGAAACGTCAGCGACGCTGGCGAATGCCAACCTCGAATTCCTCTTCGTCTTCCATGCCCGGCGGCTGGTCGCCGACCGTCCACAGACGCTCGAGCGCATAGAACTCGCGAACGCGCGGCAGCATGACGTGGACGACGACGTCGCCCAGATCGACCAGCACCCATTCGGCCTCGCGCTCGCCTTCCACGCCCAGCGGCTGGACGTCGAGGTTCTTGGCGAACTTGACGACTTCGTTTGCGATCGACTTGACGTGCCGCGTCGACGTGCCCGAGGCGATCACCATGTAGTCGGTGACGCTGCTCTTGCCGCGCACATCGATCTCGACGACATCCTTGGCCTTGAGTTCCTCGACCGCGGCGTGGACCGTCTTGAGCAGGAGCTCTACCGGCGGCGGCGGGTCAGGCATGCGGGTCTTGATGACTTGTGCTTCGGTACTCAAGGGGTGCGGGCTCTCGGCGCGGGGGGCATACGGATTATGTCATGCAGATTATAACGACGCTGGCGTGACGTCCCGGACGGCGTACAGGCCGTGACGACGAATGTACTCGGCGACCGCGGCCGGCACCCAGTCCTGCCAGGCCTCGCCAGAGGCGATCCGGCGGCGCAGCTCGGAAGAAGACTCGGGACGTTGCAGGGCCAGTTCGAACGCCGCGAAGCCGCCTGCGGGGGCTTGCGACAGTTTCGAGGCCTCCGACCAGCGCCCGGCCACTTCCGCGTGAACCGCCGGCGACTGCACGGCGATGGTGGCCGCCTCCAGGCGCGATCCCGGCCGAGCCACCGCCAAGACGTGCGCGAACTGGAACAGTTCCTGCCAGCGGTGCCAAGTGTGCAGTTGCAGCAGTGAATCGCCGCCGACCATCCACACGATCGGCTGATCCGGGCCCAGCTCGCCGCGCAGTTCACGCAGCGTGTCGACGGTGTACGAAGGCCCTTCACGGCGCAGCTCGCGGCGATCGACCTTCAGCCCGGGCTCTCCCGCCACTGCCAGGTCGAGCATGCGCGCGCGCGCCGTCGCGTCGGCGTGGGTAGCGCCCTTGTGCGGCGGATCGGCGGCCGGAATCAGGTCGACCTGCGCGTCGAGGGCGTCGCGGACGGCGCGCGCGACGGCCAGATGGCCGCAATGGACCGGGTCGAAGGTGCCGCCGTAGAAGATCCGCAGCGTCATCGCCCGAAAACTCAGCTCCGCGAGAGGGACAGCAATCGCGCCGCCCGCGGTTCGGCCACCGCCAGCAGCAGCCGCTCCAGCGCCAGCCAGGCGTCGGTCGGCTCTTCGCCGATGCGCCCGCGCCCCTTGGCGATGCGGTCGACGCGGCCGGCCTCGGCCACGAACGCATCCCAGCCAGGCGCGGCATGGCGCTGCAGCGCGCGGCGATACATCGGCTGCTTGGAATCCCAGATGCGCTGCGCCTTGAACTCGTTGGCGAGGTTGCCGCCGCGCGCCTGCACGCGCGCAAGCGCGGCGGCACGTTGCAGCTCCATCACCACCATGCCCAGCAGGGCCGGCACCGCTTCGCCCTCGGCGCGCAATCCGGCGAGCATGCGCGCGACCTGCGCGCCCTGGCCGTTCATCGCGGCATCGACCAGGCGGAACACGTCGTAGCGCGCCGCGTCGGCGACCAGCTCGGTCATCTTCGCGCTGTCGAGGGTCGATCCATCGGACAGAAGCGCGAGTTTGTCGATTTCCTGCGCGGCGGCGAGCAGGTTGCCCTCGACGCGATCGGCGAGGTTCTGCACCGCGTCGCGATCGGCGCGCAGGCCATGCTGACGCAGGCGTCGCTCGATCCAGTCCGGCAGCTCGTGCGGTTTGACCGCCCAGGCGACCGCGACCTGGCCAATGCGGCCGATGGCCTCGCTCCACTTGCCGCCGTGCTGTTTGCTCCACTCGCCGGCAGTGACCATCAGGATCACGTCCATCGGCGGATCGGAACAGAAATCGCTGATGACTTCCGCGCCCTCCTTGCCCGGCTTGCCGGTTGGCAGGCGTACTTCGACCAGGCGACGACTGGCGAACAGGCTCGGCGCACGGAAGCTGGCCGACAGACCATCCCAGTCGGGCTCGCGCTGGTTGCCTTCGGCTTCGAATACTTCGCGCTCGGCGATGCCCTGCCTGCGCGCGGCCGCGCGAACGGCGTCAGCGGCCTCGAGGACGCGCAACGGTTCAGGCCCCGCGATCAGATAGGCCGGACGCAGCGGCGGTGGCGTTGCCTGGTCGAGACCAAGCTGGGCGACCAGCTGTTCCGGCTTCAATTCCATTTCAGCGGCGCAGGGTCAGTGCGGTGTGCCGCTGCCGTCTGCCGGAATGACAGGTGCGGCGGGCGCAGGCGTCGTCGTCCCGTCGACCGCCGGTGTCGTCGGCAACGGAGCCGCCGGCACGGTGCTGACATGGCGCGCAACGGCGTCGAGGCGGCGCAACACCGACGCCACCATCTCGCGGCGCATTTCGCCTTGCAGGATCTCGCGCTCGCCCTCGGTGCCGATCGACTGCACCGGGTTGGACACGTAGTCGCGCGCCAGCTCGATGGTCTGGCGCGGCACCGGCGTGGTGCCATCGGCCTTGCGCACTTCGAACGTCACCGCATAGCGCAGCGAGTATTCCTGGGCGCGACCGAGTTCGTCGAGCGCGATCGGGCGATCGCCCCACTGCTCGCCCAGCAGGTCAAGCACGGTGGCATCTTCGGTGTCCTCGGTGGCCGGCGTGGCACCGGCGCGGGTGAGCGCCTGCGCCAGCGAATCGGCCAGCGGGCTGTAGCGGTCCGACGAGACGACACGCACCGGGCCCATCTCGGGCGGCAGCACGAGTGCGCTGCGCAGGTGGAATCCGCAGGCCGACACGGCCAGGGTGATGGCCAGCGCGGCGCTGGCCGGGAGCATGCGACGAAGGGGGCGACGGATCATGCGAGCAGTCTGGACGAGCCGTGGGCAGCCATCAATAGCGGACGGCGTTCCGTTCAGCCAATCCAGACATGCAAACGCGTACTCGCCGGCGCTTTTGCCCTGGCCAGGGGGGTAAGCCGCCCAAAGGCGGATTACCCGGCCACGATATTGACGATCTTGCCGGGGACCACGATCACCTTGCGCACGCTCAGGCCTTCCATGTACTTGGCCACGTTCGGCTCGGCCAGGGCCAGGCGCTCGGCGTCTTCCTTGCTGATGTTCACCGGCACGTCGATGGTCCCGCGCAGCTTGCCATTGACCTGCACCGCCAACGTCACCGCATCGCGCACCAGCGCGGCCGCATCGGCCACCGGGAACGGCACGTCCTCGATCAGCGTCTCGGCATGCCCCAGCGCCTGCCACAGGGCGTGGCAGACGTGCGGGGTGACCGGGTTCAGCAGCAGCACCATCGCCTGCAGCGCCTCGTGGCGCACGGCGCGCCCCTGGTCGCTCATGTCGTCGAACTTCGAGACATGGTTGAGCAGCTCCATCAGCGCCGCGATCGCGGTGTTGAAGCTGTGGCGGCGGCCGTAGTCGTCACCGACCTTCTGGATCGTCTCGTGCAGCTGCCGGCGCAGCGTCTTCTGCGCGGCGTCGAGCTGCGATGCGTCGACTTCCGGGTGGTCGGGCTGCGAGACATGCTCAAGCACCTCGCGCCAGAAGCGGCGCAGGAAGCGCGACATGCCTTCCACGCCGGCCTCGTTCCATTCCAGCGACTGCTCCGGCGGGGCGGCGAACATCGAGAACAGGCGCACCGTGTCGGCACCGTACTTGCCAACCATCAGCTGCGGATCGACGCCGTTGTTCTTCGACTTCGACATCTTCTCCGTGCCGCCGATCACCACCGGCTTGCCATCGGCCCGGAGCGTGGCACCGGTGATGCGGCCGCGCTCGTCGCGGATCACTTCGACGTCGGCCGGGTTGATCCAGTCCTTGGAGCCGTCGGCGTTGTCGCGATAGAACGTTTCCGCGATCACCATGCCCTGGGTCAGCAGGTTGATCGCCGGCTCGTCGCTGGCCACCAGGTCCTGGTCGCGCATGAGCTTGTGGTAGAAGCGGAAATACAGCAGGTGCAGGATCGCGTGTTCGATGCCGCCGATGTACTGGTCGACCGGCGTCCAGTACTTGGCGCGCTCGTCGACCTGCTGCGAAGCGCCCGGCGAGGTGTAGCGCGCGTAGTACCAGCTCGACTCCATGAAGGTGTCGAAGGTGTCGGTCTCGCGTTCGGCCGCGCCGCCGCACTGCGGGCACGTGGTCTGGCGCCAGGTCGGGTCGGACTTGATCGGCGAAGCGACGCCGCTGAAGGCGACGTCCTCGGGCAGCACCACCGGCAACTGGTCTTCCGGCACCGGCACGTCGCCGCACTTGCCGCACAGGATCACCGGGATCGGGCAACCCCAGTAGCGCTGGCGGCTGACGCCCCAGTCGCGCAGGCGATAGTTGACGCGACGCTGGCCGCTGCCGGCGCCTTCGAAGCGCGCGGCCAGCGAATCGAGTGCCTGCTGGAATTCCATGCCGTCGAACTCGCCGGAATTCACCAGCCAGCCGCGATCGGTGTAGGCCGATTCCTCGGCGATGCGACGCTGGAACTCCTCGACCACCTGCACCGCGGCCGTGGTGTCGTAGACGTCGACCGAACCGGCGCCGCCGAGCGCGCTGCGCATCGGGTCGTCGTGGCGGGCCAGGTGCTGGCCGATCTCGGCGAGCGCGTCACGCACTTCAGCCGGCACGATCACCATGCGGATCGGCAGCGCGTAGCGCTGGGCGAATTCCCAGTCGCGCTGGTCGTGCGCCGGCACGGCCATGACCGCACCGGTGCCGTAGTTCATCAGGACGAAGTTGGCGACGTAGACCGGCAACTCCTCGCCGGTGACCGGATGGATGGCGCGCAGGCCAGTGTCGCGACCACGCTTTTCCTGTGTCTCCAGTTCGGCTTCGGTGACGCCGCCCTTCTTCAGGTCGGCGAGGAAGTCGGCCAGCCCGGCGTCGTTCTGCGCCGCGGCCAGCGCGAGCGGATGCTCGCCGGCAATCGAAACAAAGGTGACACCCATCAGCGTGTCCGGGCGCGTGGTGAACACGCTCAGCGGCGCAACGGCGTTGCCGTCGGCGTCATGCACGTCGAAGCGGATCTCCAGGCCTTCGCTGCGGCCGATCCAGTTGCGCTGCATGGTCTTGACCGCGTCCGGCCAGCCCGGCAACGCGTCCAGGCCCTCGAGCAGCTCCTGCGCGTAGTCGGTGATCTTGAGGAACCATTGCGGGATCTCGCGCTTTTCCACCAGCGCGCCTGTGCGCCAGCCGCGACCGTCGACCACCTGCTCGTTGGCCAGTACGGTCTGGTCGACCGGATCCCAGTTGACCACCGAATTCTTGCGGTAGGCCAGGCCCTTCTTCATCAGGCGCACGAACATCCGCTGCTCGTGCACGTAGTACGACGGCTGGCAGGTAGCGAACTCGCGCGACCAGTCGATCGCGTAGCCCATCTGCTTGAGCTGCGCCTTCATGTGGGCGATGTTGGCGTAGGTCCACTTGGCCGGCGCGGTCTTGTTCTTGATCGCGGCGTTCTCGGCCGGCAGGCCGAATGCGTCCCAGCCCATCGGCTGCAGGACGTTGTGGCCGGTCATGCGCTTGTAGCGGCTGATGACGTCGCCGATGGTGTAGTTGCGCACGTGGCCCATGTGCAGCGCGCCCGACGGGTACGGCAGCATCGACAGGCAGTAGTACTTGGGCTTGTCGGAGCGCTCGTCGACCTCGAAGGCGCGGGTGTCGTCCCAATAGCCCTG
>DATDBI010000271.1:0-12066 GCA_036524915.1 Lysobacter sp.
TTCGGCGCGCGCTGGAAGTCGCCGGTGGGGCCGGTGCGGTTCGACATCGCACACGGCCTGAACGATCCGGACTCGGATTACGAGATCTACCTCAACATCGGCGCAGACTGGTGAGGTGGTCATGAGCGAACAGACACCGCAAGGCCCCGGCCAGACGCCTCCCTCCGATCCGCACGAGGATCGCATCGCCGAGCTGCGCAAGCGCCGTCGCGCGCGCCTGCGCTGGCTGGCCATCCGGGGCGGCCTGCTCGCCGGCGCGTTGACGCTGGCGCTGGCAGGCTTCGTCTACTGGTTGCTGACCACCGTCGGCGGACGCGACCTGCTGCTGGCGCAGATCGTGGCCCGCCTGCCGGAGAACGCGACGCTGTCGTGGCGCTCGGTCGATGGTCCGCTGTCGGGGCCTCTGACGATGAACGGCGTGCGCTTCACCTACGATCGCATCGTGTTCACCGCCGATCGCGTGCACCTGGATCCGGCGATTCGCCCGTTGATCCGCAAGCGCCTGCGCCTGGATGCACTGCAGATCGCCAATGCGCGACTGGAATTGCCCAAGAGCGACGAGCCGTTCAAGTTGCCGGGCTGGCCGGAGGTGCTGCCGGAGATCGCGCCGCCACTGGAACTGCAGGCCGACGACGTGCGCGTGGATCGCTTCGTGGTAACGCAGGAAGGCGAGAAGCTGATCAGCATCCGCACCCTGCGCACCGGCCTGGATGCGCAGCAGGGCAAGCTGCATGTCGAACACCTGTACCTCGACAGCGACTATGGCCGCTTCAACCTGCACGGCGATTACGTGCCGCGCGAGGATTACCGCACCCGCCTGACCGCGAGCGGCCTGCTTGCTGCCGCCGCGGGACGCACGCCTGCGCGCATCGGCCTGATCGCAAGCGGCGACCTGTCGCGCATGAACGTCGCCATTGCCGGCCACGTTCCCGCGCCGCTGCACGCCAGCCTGGTGCTGCGTGGAAAGGACGATCCGCGCTGGCATGTCGTGGTGGATGCCGAGGGCCTCGACCTGGGCCTGGTCACCGCGGCGGAGAAGCGCGAAGACGACCAGATGCTGTTCGGCAGCTTCAGCGCCGATGGCATCGGTGGCAGCGCCAACCTGCGCGGCGAGGTCCGCCAGGGCGACCTGGTGGCGACCGTGCTGCCGTCGAAGGTGCGCCTGGAAAACCAGGTCCTCGACGTCCAGCCGCTGGCGCTGCGCGTGTTCGATGGCACGGCCACGTTGCGCGGTCACGCCAATTTCAAGGACCCGGAGAACGCCAGTTTCCGTTTCGCCGTCAATGCGCGTGGTCTGCAATGGGGCGGCGAGCAGAGCACGGCGCAGACCGCTGGCGGCACCGCCGACGCGTCGCCGATGGTCGGGGCCGATGCCGATCTGGGTTTCGCCGGCACGCTCAAGGCCTGGGCGGCGATCGGCAACGCCACGCTGACGCGCGATGGCGAGAAGGCGCTGGTGCAGTTCGACGGCCGCGGCAACGACGAGCGCATGACGCTCAAGTCGCTCAAGGCAACCATGCCCAGCGGCAGCCTCGACGGCAGTGGCAGCGTGGCGTGGGCACCGGCACTGGGCTGGGACATCAACGCGCGGCTGGCAGGCTTCGACCCGGGCTACTTCGCACCGGACTGGAAGGGCTCGATCAACGGCCAGCTGGCGACCAAGGGCAGCACCCGCAGCGACGGCGGGCTTGAGGTCGGCGTCGATGCGACCGGCCTTGGTGGGCGCCTGCGCAATCGACCGCTGAAGGGTCAGGGCCGTTTTGCCATGCACGGCGCCGGCACGGCCGGTGGCGAGACGGCCTACGAAGGCGATGTGGCGCTGTCGCTCGGCGGCAGCCGCATCGACGCAAAGGGCAAGGTCGCCGCCAATCTCGACATCGATGCGAAGTTGTCGCCGCTGGTACTCAACGACCTGCTGCCCGATGGCGCCGGCACCCTGCGCGGAACGCTGAAGCTCAGCGGCCCACGCACCGCGCCCGACGTGGTAGCCGACCTCACCGGCAGCGGCCTGAAGTACGGCGACTACCGCGCCGACACGTTCAGCGCCAAGGGCCGCCTGCCATGGCAGCGCGGCAACGGCGCGATCGCGGTGCGCGCCTCTGGCCTCGACGTTGGCCTGCCGCTGTCGTCGGTCACGCTGGATGCACGCGGCGCGGTGGAAGCGCTGCAGGTTCAGGGCGAGGCACGCGGCGACATCGGCACGCTCGCGCTGTCGGGCAATGCCAGCAAGCGCGGCACCACGTGGGAGGGCGCACTCGCTTCGTTCCAGATGACGCCGGTCAAAGGCGCATCGTGGCGCCTGCAGCAGGCCGCGCGCTTCCGCTGGGACGGCCGCAATGGTGCGCTGAGCAACAGCTGCTTCGCGTCGAGCGGTGGCGGTTCGCTGTGTGCCAGCGCCGACTGGCCGCGGCGCGGCCTCGACGTGCGCGGGCAGTCGCTGCCCCTGAGTCTGCTGGTGCCGTACCTGCCCGAGCGCGAGGAGCGCCGGCCGTGGCTGCTGCGCGGCGAGATCTCGCTCGACGGCCAGCTGCGCCCGGTCGGCAATGCCTGGCGCGGGCAGTTCAATGTGCGCTCTGCCGGCGGCGGCCTGAAGAATAGCGAGCGCGCACGCCGCGAGATGCTGAGCTACGACAACCTCGTGCTCAACGCCACGTTCGATCCCAAGCGGATCAACGCCGAACTCAGCACCGCGTTCAACAGCGGCGGCCACATCGACGCCCGCATCACCACCGGCTGGGACGATTACGCACCGATCGCCGGCGAGGTGTCGGTCAACACCGACGAGCTGGTATGGATGGAGCTGTTCTCGCCCGACATCGTCGAGCCCAAGGGCCGACTCGATGCACGCATCACCCTGGCTGGAACGCGTGCGCGTCCGCAGCTGGGTGGCCAAGCGCGCGTGTCGCAATTCACCACCGAGCTGCCGTCGCTGGCGATCGTGCTGGAGGACGGCGACATCCGCCTCGATGCCCTGCCCGATGGCAGCGCGCGCATCGACGGGCAGGTGCGCTCGGGCGAAGGCATCCTCAACGTCGACGGTTCGCTCAACTGGCAGAACATGGACGCGCCGCTGACGCTGACCCTGCGCGGGCAGAACGTGCTGGTGTCGGACACGCGCGACCTGCATGCCGTCGCCAGCCCCGAGATCGACGTGCGTTATGCGGCCGGGCAGCCGCTGCAGGTGACCGGCACGGTGACCGTGCCTTCGGCCAAGATCGACCTGGAGCGATTGGATCAGGGCGTCTCGGCCTCACCGGACGTCGTCGTGCTCGATCCGGAAGACCCGGAAGACACCGGCGACACTCCGCTGGAACTCGACCTGACGCTGGCCCTTGGCGACGACGTGCGCCTCAACGGTTTCGGCCTCGACGGCCGCCTCGGCGGCAAGATGCGCGTGCGTTCGCACCCCGGCCGCGAGATGACCGCCAGCGGCCAGCTGCAGGTCCAGGGCCAGTACAAGGCCTACGGGCAGAAGCTCGACATCACCCGCGGCGAGCTGTCGTGGTCGAACGGTCCGGTCTCCGACCCGATCCTCAACATCCGCGCCGAGCGTGTGGTCGGCGACGTCACCGCCGGTGTCGACATCCGCGGCCGCGCCAGTGCGCCTACGGCGCTGGTGTGGTCCGATCCGGCCAGCTCGCAGTCCGAGGCGCTGGCCTACCTGACCCTGGGGCGGCCACTGGCAAGCGCCAGCAGCGATGAAAGCAAGCAGCTCAACGCCGCCAGTGCCGCGCTGTCGGCCGGCGGCAGCCTGATTGCCTCGCAGCTGGGCGCCAAGCTGGGCCTGGACGACGCCGGCGTCAGCGACAGCCGCGCGCTGGGCGGGAGTGTGCTCGGCGTCGGCAAGCACATCTCGCCGCGCCTGTATGTCGGCTACGGCGTATCGCTGCTCGGCACCGGCCAGGTGGTGATGCTGAAATACCTGCTGCGCAAGGGCTTCGACGTGCAGATCGAATCGAGCACGCTGGAGAACCGCGCGTCATTGAACTGGCGCAAGGAGAAATAGATCCGCATGACGCTCATCCTTCAGACCGAACGGCTCAACGTGCGCGAGATCACCGAGTCCGACGCACCCTTCATTCTCGAACTGCTGACCGACCCGTCATTCCTCAATGGCATTGGCGACCGCGGCGTCAGCGACCTGGCCAGCGCGGTGAACTACATCCGCACCAGTCCGGGTGCCAGCTACGCGCGCAATGGCTACGGCCTGTGGTTGGTGGAGCTGAAGGACACCCATGTACCGGTGGGCACCTGCGGGCTGATCCGGCGCGACACACTGCCGTCGGCGGACATCGGCTACGCATTCCTGCCGAGGTACTGGGGCCGCGGCTACGCGGTGGAAGCGTGCCAGGCGGTGCGCGACCACGCACTGCACACCCTGGCGATGCCGGAGCTGCTGGCGATCGTCTCGCCGGCCAACGACGCATCCATCAAGGTGCTGGAGCGCATTGGCCTGCGCTTTCGCGAGATGGTGCAGCTCAGTGCGGATGCCGAGCACCTCAAGTTGTATGCGGTTGAGGCCTGAAGCTCGTCACCGCATCCTGATGGAATATCGCCGAGGCGTGGAACAGGGGGCCATGGTGCTTTCGGCAGTCGAGGCAGTGGCAGATGCCAACCCGGTATGGGAGTCCCGAAGCCACAATTCGGACGTCGCCGCACAGGCAGCCGGCGGTGAATCGCTCCATCTTCATTCTCCTCGATGCCTGTCGCCTGGCGCACCGCCCGCAAAGGCCCGGGCACGACGCCGGAACCACTGCGGACATCTGCGCTAAGCTTGCCTGAGGGGCAGGTCGCATGGTCGGGGGAATATGCGGGCGTTCATGAGAATGGCGACGATCGCGGCGCTGATGGCCGTGGTTTTCGCGAGTACTGCCGGCAACCTGCCGGACTTTCGGGAGAACCAGAAGGCGAGCGCACCCGGGGCGGACGAGATCCGCACCCGCGAAGCGGCCAAGGCCTTTGCTCTCAGGCGCGAGTCTGCGATCGCCATGGTCCAGACCGACGACGATTACCCGGCCGCGCGCAGGGCCATTGCCGCCATTCTCGGCGACCCGATGTTCGCGTCGCTGTCACCCGCCGAGCAACGCGATGTCGTCTCGTCGGCAGCGTGGGTGGAGGTCAGGACCGGGCAATACCAGGCGGCGGCCGAGTACTACCGGAAGGCAGTGGCGCTGGATCCGAGCGATCCGGACGACTGGCACCGGCTGTCGATGGCCGAGGACGAGTCGGGCAACTACGATGCCGCCGCCGATGCACTGCGGCGGGTCCTGACCGACTGGCCGCACCTGACCGATGCCTTGTCCGGTGGTCACGTCGAGGGTCTGGTCGACCATCTGGCCCTTCAGTCCGAGTCGCGCCTGGCGTTGATGCAAACGCTGTTCGACGCGAACTGGAAACGCGAGGAAGAAACCTCATCCGATCTCTGGTACGAGATGGCGGTGACGCTGCTGGAGCGGGGCGATCGCGAAGGTGCACGCACCGTCATCGCTCGCATCGGTTGGCCGCGGCCGCTGATGCGCCTGCAGGCAGACCGGCGCTTTGACGGCCTGCTGCCCGCCGAGCCGGACCACGTCGTGCAATCGCTGAACCGGCAGATCGAGCGGCTGGCGGTGCTGTCGGCTGACAACCCGCGCAATCTCTACACGCACAACGAATGGCTGGATGCACTCCTGCAGGCCGGCAGGAACGATGAAGTGATTGCCATCAGCGCGGGAATCATCGACCGGATCGATGGCTCGGCACCCGAGCGTCCGGCGTTTCACGACAGCGACGACGAGAACTTCACGCTGAAGCGGCGTTCCGATGCCCTGCGCCGCGCTGGCCGGATGGACGAGGCCTTGGCCGTGCTGGTCCGCGCCAGCACGATGCCGGAGTATGAAGAACCCAATGTCAGCCAGAAGCTCAGCCTGGCCGAGCTCTACAACGGCCTGCTCCGTCCGGACGACGCGATGGAAGCGGTGCGGGAGCTGGGCGTGACTGCGGGCAAGTACAGCACCACGCGACAGGCGCTGGTGCGGATGCAGGCGGCGTTGATCAAAGGTGACCGACGAAAGGCCGAGCAACTGCTTGCACACATCCGGCAACAAGGCGACGACACGTTTGGCCTGCAGTTCAGGGCGCTGTTGCGGTCCGGGCGGATCGATGAGGCGGCCGCGTTGTTCATCGCACGGCTTCGCGATCCGCGCAAGCGTGGTGAAACCCTGTTGATGGCGCAGGACACGTTGGATCTGGCGCCCCTGCCCGGAGACGTTGCATACAGGCGAGATCGTGACGTGCTGTTCGCGCGCAGCGATGTGCGGGCGGCGATTGACGCCGTTGGCCGCGTGAATCATTACGACGTCTGGTAGTTGCGGGAAGGCCCGACTACAGCGTCTCGATCCGCACGTCGCCGAACCACAATTGTTGCCAGCGCAGCGGCTTTTCCTCCGCCGACAGCAGCCGCGGCTGCGCTACCTGCGACGGTGCGAAGCCGGGGTCGTGTTCGATCGCACGTGCGTTGAGTGCGGCATACAGGCGGCCATCGCTCTCGTACGTGGCCATGACCAGCACCGCACAGTGCGCGCACGCAATGAACTCGGCCTGGTCGGAACCGTGGCGGTAGCGCATCGCGGCATCGCTGCCACGCTGGCGCAGCTCGAGGCGTCCGGTCGGATCGGTCAGCCAGGCCGCACCGTGCCTGCTGCAGTAGTCGCAGTCGCAGGCACGCGGTGCGTAATCATTCGGTTGGCGGGTCAGCGTCGCCAGCATGGCCAGCCGACCGCAATGGCAACTGGCACTGACGGTGTACGTGGTCACGGCGCCAGCCGGTAGTGCTGGCCCTGCAGCCGCGGCTTGCCGTCTACGACGTCGGTCCAGACCACGTAGGCGCCGTCGTCGCCGAGCGCAAGCTGGGCGAAGCCGGTGGCGCGGCCGCGACCTTGCAGGCGTGCGACTTCGACGCGTTGCAGTTCGCGCCCGAGGTCCGGCGCGAATCGAGCGAGGTGCAGCGACTGTACGCCGGCGTCCTCGCGCGTCCACAGCGTCCAGGCAGCGTTCGCATCGACGGCGAGATCCACGCGCCCCTGCACGGGCATGCCCTGGTCCACCGTCAGCGGCGCGGCGAAGGTGTCGCCGGCATCGTCGCTGCGCGCCAGCTTGAGCGCGGGCATGTCGCCGGCAGCGTTGTACCACGCGACCAGCGCTGCGTTTCCGTCCGCCGCCACCGCCGGGCCGTTGACCGGGCACGCCGGCATCTTCCAGCCATCGGCATGCACCGGGTGCGCCGGCGTCCACGCACCGTCCTGCAGCCGGGTGATGGCGATGTCGCGGATTTCGTCGGGCGTGCGATCGCGATAGACCAGCAGCGGACCACGCCCGCCGAGGGCGACATCGGTCTGGCAGCAGTCGCAGGTCATCGTGTCAATTTCGCGCTCGTCGGCGCGCTTGAGTGCCGCGTCGAACAGCGCGGCGCGAAGCGTCATCGCACCGCCGCCATGGCCCTCATGGCCACCATGGCCGCCATGTCCTGCGCCGCTGTTGCGGCCGTCGAGCCAGGCCACGCCGACGCGATCACGCGCGGCCGGCCACAGCGAGACAAAGCCGTGCTCGGTCGGCGTGCCGTCGTCGTTCACCAGCACCGGCTGCGACCACGTGCGACCGTCGTCGCCCGAACGGACCAGGGCAACGTCGTAGGCATACGGGGCCTTCGCGGATTTCTTCAGCCAGTGCGCCCACAACGCGCCGTCCGCGGTCACGGCAAGGTGCGGCGTGTCGGCCCAGTTGACGAACCAGTCGTCGCCTCGAGCGATCTCTCGCACCTCACCCCAGGCGCCCTTGGCGTACCGTGCCAGCTTGAGCGCGTGCGCGTCGCCGTCGGTCTCGATCCAGGCCAGCAGCAGCGAGCCGTCGGGCGCGCGCACCAGGTCGGGTTGCGCCGCCGGGGCCACGCCCTGAGGCAACGACCACGGTGTGGCGACGACTGGTGCTGCGACAACAGGCGTGGCTGTGGGCGCCGTGGCGGAGTCGCCCGCAGGGGGCGTCGGTGTTGCCCGATCGCAGGCGACCGGCAGCAACAACAGCAGCGGCAGGAGGATCGCGCTCGACCGGATCGCGCTCGTCAGGACAAGGCTCGTGAGAGCAGGGCTCGGCTTCATCGGCGCAAGCCTAACGCCTCCCGCCGGCGATGGGGGCGCCTGCGGTCAGAACTTGCCGTTGCGGTTCTTCCACTGCTCGCGCGGCGGGATGGCCTCGATGGTGTCCCAGTGTTCGGCGATCTTGCCGTTCTCGATGCGCCACAGGTCATAGAAGGCAACATGCTGGCTGCCCACCTGGCCCTCGCTGACCGAGAGGATGAAGTTGCCTTCACCCAGGATCCGGTGCACGCGCTCGTACTTCATCGCCCTGCCCTGCTGCGCCATCGCGTAGAGCGCGCTGCCCAGCGCGGACAGGCCGTTGGCGATCTGCGGGTTGTGCTGGATGTAGTGGTCGCCGTCGAAGTAGCCCGACAGCCGCTCCATCCGCCCGTTCACGAGCACGTCGTCGAGGAAGGACGCCACCAGCGCCTTGTTGGCCTGGGTGTGTTCGAGGTCGACGATCAGCAGCGTGCCGTCGATCATGCTGTGGCCGCTGGGATTGGGCGAGGCCGGCTTTTCCTGCAGGTTGTCCCAGTGCTCGACGATCTTGCCGTCATCAAAGCGGAAGATGTCGAATCCGATCTTGGGCCCGAAGAAGTCGTAATCGGTATGCGCGAAGACGAAGTCGCCGTCCTGGAACACGCGCACGGTGTTCACCTTCGCGCTGCCCTGGGGGAGCTGCCCGAGCAGTTCGCCGAATCCGGCCAGGCCGTCGGCGACCGACAGGTTGTGCTGCACGTAGCGGCTCGGGTGGATGTAGCCGACGGGATGGGCTTCGCCGGTCTCGATGCTCTTCAGCAGCAACGCGACCTGGGCCTTGGCGGACATGCTCATGAGATTCGTACCGTGCGGATGGGGTAGTGGTCATTTTCCGCACGGGGCCTATGATTCACAGGTCATTGGCCGACAGACAGCTGTCAATTTCGGACACTATTGGATGCGGAAACGGCAAGCCGCCAGCATCATGCGAGTCGGGTACCGCCCCCCTGGCGAATACGGTCTGGACGTGGAGGTTTTCACGGTCGCCGACTTGCGCTCGCGCGTGGACGAGGCGCACTTCCGCGTCACTCAGCGCATTGATTTCCACATGCTCATCTGCGTGACCGAGGGGGCCTTCGACTACACCGTCGACTTCGCACCCGTCCGATGCCAGGCGGGATCGCTGCTCGCGCTACGCCCCGAACAGGCGTTGCACTTCAACATGCAGGCCCACTGGAACGGCTGGGTAGTCATCTTCCGCCCGGAGTTCCTGGCACCACTGCGGGCCTCGGTGCGCGTCGACGAGCTCAAGGCACACGCCAGCCTGCAGGCGTTGCCGACGCACATACGGCTGGACGACGACGAATTGCGCGCGGTGCTGCACACCATCGAGCAGATGCATGACGACTCGGCGATGGGGTGGCCGGGCGAGGAGTTGCATCCGCTGCTGCGGCACCAGCTGTACTCGCTGCTGCTGCGGCTGCACCTGAGCCAGGGCCGGCAGGAGTCGCTGTCGGGTGCGTCCGCGGTGGTCCTGCAGCGGTTCCGTCGTTTCCAGCAGTTGCTGGAGGAAAACTTCGCCAGCCAGCACCAGGTCGGCGCTTACGCGAAGGCGCTGGGCTGCTCGGAACGCAGCCTCACCCGCACCACACTTGAGGTTGCCGGTATGCAGGCCAAGGCATTCATTGACGCGCGCATCAACCTGGAGGCCAAGCGCCTGCTGGCGCAGACGGCATTGCCGGTTGGCGACATTGCCGGCCAGCTCGGTTTCGGCGAGGCGGCCAACTTCGTGAAGTTCTTCAGGCGCGGCGCTGGCTGCGCGCCGGGAGCGTTCCGGCGCCAGCATTCGGCCTGACGTCAGGCCACGCGTGCGCGGCGGGCGCGGGTGAGGTGCACGAGCAGCAGCGAAATGGCGGCCGGCGTCATGCCGGGGATGCGCTGCGCCTGGCCGATGGTCTGCGGACGCACGCGTTCGAGCTTGCCCTGCACTTCGGCCGACAGTCCGCGGACAACGGTGTAGTCGAAGTCCTGCGGGATCGCGGTGGTTTCGTGGCGCTGCTGGCGGGCGATCTCCTCGCGCTGGCGATCGAGGTAGCCGGCATATTTGACGTGGATCTCCACCTGCTCGGCCACTTCGGCGTCGTCGACGGCCGGGCCCAGTGAAGGCACCTGCATCAGCTTGGCGTAGTCGAGTTCCGGGCGTTTGAGCAGGTCCAGCGCGCTGGTCTCGCGGCTGATCTCGATGCCGAGCACGTCCATGGCCTCGCGGCCGAGGGCGTTCCCGGGCGCGGCCCAGACCGCGGCCAGGCGTGCGCTTTCGCGCGCGACCGCTTCGCGCTTGGCGTCGAAACGGGCGAAGCGCGCATCGTCGACCAGGCCCAGCTCGCGTCCGACCGGGGTCAGGCGCAGGTCGGCGTTGTCTTCGCGAAGCTGCAGCCGGTATTCGGCGCGCGAGGTGAACATGCGATACGGCTCGGTGGTGCCGTGCGTGATCAGGTCGTCGACCAGCACGCCGAGGTAGGCCTCGTCGCGGCGCGGCGACCAGCCTTCGGCATCGCGCACGAGGCGCGCGGCGTTGACGCCGGCAAGCAGGCCCTGCGCGGCGGCTTCCTCGTAACCGGTGGTGCCGTTGATCTGGCCGGCGAAGAACAGGCCCGGCATCGCCTTGGTCTCCAGCGTCGACTTCAACCCGCGCGGGTCGAAAAAGTCGTATTCGATGGCGTAGCCCGGACGGGTGATATGGGCGTTCTCGAATCCACGGATCGAGCGCACCAGGGCCAGCTGCACGTCGAACGGCAGCGAAGTCGAGATGCCGTTGGGGTAGATCTCGGCCACGTCCAGGCCTTCGGGCTCGACGAAGATCTGGTGGCTGGCCTTCTCGGCGAAGCGCACCACCTTGTCCTCGATCGAGGGGCAGTAGCGAGGACCGATGCCTTCGATCTGCCCGGTGTAGAGCGGCGAGCGGTCGAGCGCGCCGCGGATGATCTCGTGGGTCTGTTCGCTGGTGTGGGTGATCCAGCACGACACCTGGCGCGGGTGGTCGGCCTGGCTGCCCATGAAGGACATCACCGGGCGCGGATCGTCGCCGGGCTGCTCTTCCATCACCGAGTAGTCGAGGGTGCGGCCGTCGATGCGCGGCGGCGTGCCGGTCTTGAGGCGATCCACCACGAACGGCCCTTCGCGCAGGCGCGCGGCCAGGGCAACCGCAGGGGGGTCGCCGGCGCGACCGGCGGCATAGGTGGTCTGGCCGACGTGGACCTTGCCGGCGAGGAAGGTGCCGGCGGTCAGGACCACGGCCGGCGCCTGGAAGCGCAGCCCGGTCTGGGTGATGGCACCGGCGACACGACCGCCTTCGAAGACGATGTCGTCGATCGCGGCCTGGAAGAGGGTGAGGTTCGGCTGGCTTTCGACCGCACGGCGGACGAAGGCGCGGTACAGCGCGCGGTCGGCCTGGCAGCGGGTCGCGCGCACGGCCGGGCCCTTGCTGGCGTTGAGCCGGCGCCACTGGATGCCGGCCGCGTCGGCAGCACGCGCCATGACGCCGCCGAGTGCATCGATTTCCTTGACCAGGTGCCCTTTGCCGATGCCACCGATGGCCGGGTTGCAGCTCATCGCGCCGACGGTTTCCAGCGAATGCGTCAGCAGCAGGGTGCGCGCGCCGGCGCGGGCGGACGCGAGCGCGGCCTCGGTGCCGGCATGGCCGCCGCCGATCACGATCACGTCGTACTGGTAGAAGTTCTGGCTCATCGGTTCCTGCGAATCATCGGGCGGGCGGTTCACGCCGCTGGCGAATTTTAGGCCACAGCGGTTTGCCTTGCCGGTCAGTCTGAATGCAACGTGAAACTTGGCACGGTTCGTGCTTTGTATCTATTGCACCCAGCGGGGCAGGCGCTCATCGCCGGCCGGAATTGGAACAGGGGCTGGCCAAGCGCTCGCGGGGGAAGCCGGGGGGCCGAATGTCGGGGGACGTTCGGCC
>DATDBI010000272.1:0-8646 GCA_036524915.1 Lysobacter sp.
CAAGCCGGCCGACATCCTCGAGAAGATCATCAGCGGCAAGATCGCCAAGATCATCAACGAGGTCACCCTGTACGGCCAGCCGTACGTGCTCAACACCGACCAGACCGTCGAGCAGGTGCTCAAGGCCGCCGGCGCCGACGTCGTCACGATGCAGCGCCTGGCCGTTGGCGAAGGCATCGAGAAGGTTGTCGAGGACTACGCCGCCGAAGTGATGAAGCAGGCCGGCCTGGCGTAAGCCACCGGCGCTTGCGGCGCACGCAGAAAGCAGAAAGGCCGCGAGCGATCGCGGCCTTTTTGCATACTGGGATCAGGCGTTGCAGGCAAAAACGCAAGGCAACGATGCGCGGCAGCAACGCGGCAACTCGGGGCAACGAAACCTTGAATCGGATAGGGGTCTGGAGAAGCCGATCCGTCGACTCCTCCAGACATGCCGGACGCAGGGGGGAGGCCCCCGGCATTTGCCGGTGTGGGTCCGTGGAAACCCAGCCGGCTACGCACCGTCCTGGCGCGCAAACAACGCGGTCCGTTCGGCCTGTGTGGATGACAAACAGCAGGCAGTGCCGCACCAGTGCGTCGCGGGTTCCCGCGACTGTCGAAGGCTTGGAAGGGCCCCTCTTGCAGCTGGTGGTCCGCTGGAACGGGAAATTCGCGGACGCCTCATCTGACCACTGAGGTCGTCAGCTGTATATGAGAAACGTCCTAAAGCACTGACCACGAGCGGATGGTGGCTGGCGAAAGCGGCGACGCAGGCGCACGTGCATGTCGAATGCAACGTGCGGCGCGCTTATACGCTAGGGGACGATGGAAGAGATTGGCGCCATCCTTGGCGCCCCATGCTTCATCCGGAAGCCTGCATGCATGCCGGTCGCGATCCGCGGGGGACGGGAGCTCGTGACCTGGTCGATGCGAATCCGATCGATGCGATTGGATACGATCAAAGTTGCGACTTCCATGGCGCGTGTTGCTTCCCGGAAGCCATTACCACCGGTACAGCCCGCGGGGCAGCGCGAACGTTGTCGATGCGACGAATAGGTGCGCCGTCCGTGGCGCGTGAGCCTTCCTTTGGGAAGGTCATGGGCAGTAACGCGGCAGGCGCCCTACCCCCCTACCTCGCAAGCGGATCTTTTTTCGCGTTGCCTGCCAGGTGACGTCCGCTGGCCGCGAGCTAGAAGCGGTACGCGGCGCTGAGCAGGTAGTAGCGACCGCGCGGGTCGTCGTAGGCGATGTCGTAACCGAGCTTGTCGGGGTCGTAGTTGACCGGCTGGTGGTCGGTCAGGTTGTTGATGTTGAGTGAAAGCCGCCAGGCGGCGAGGCCGACGTAGGCCAGGTAGAGGTCGGCCGTGGTCCATGCAGGCGTACGGCATTTGCGCACGCTCGCATTGCGCCGCGGGCACGGTTCTCCTGGCCCCGCCACGTCGGCCGGCCCGAGCTCGTGCAGGTTCAGCGATGCGATCCAGTCGCCCACGGTCCATTCCACGCCAGCCAGCACCGAGCGCTGCGGCGCGCCGTGGCCGGCATAGTCCAGCTCCGGGCTGGCGGCGTTGGCCTGGCGGCTGAGCTGGTCGAGGTAGCTGGCGGCCAGGCGCAGGACGAAACGTCCGTGCCCTGCGGTGTCCAGCCGATACTCGGACTGCAGCTCCCAACCCTCGACTTCGGTGCGGCCGACATTGGTGAAGTAGTCGTTGATCGCGTACAGCCCGCCCTGCTCGTCGCGCACCAGCGCACCGGGGAAGGCGGCCGGATTGGCCAGGGCATTGGTGCTGAGGATTTCGTTGCGGCGCAGGATGCGGAAGCGGTCGAGGCTGATGTCGAACTCGGTCGTCGGTGCCCATACCAGGCCAAGGATGTAGCTGCGCGAGGTCTCGGGCTGCAGGTCCGGGTTCTCTGCGCCACCCAGTGACACCACGCAGTAGACGGTGCCGTCATCGGCCGTGATCGGCAGCTGGCAGGGCGCCAGTACGTCGGTCATCTCCACGACATCGATCGAGTCGGACACGGTCGGGCGGCGCAGTTCGAACAGTGTCGGCGCGCGGTAACCACTGGCGGCCGTGCCGCGCAATGTCAGCGTCGAACTCAGCGTCCACTTCAGCCCGAGCATCGGCGATGAGCGCGTCCCGTAGCCCTGGCGATGGTCGACCCGCCATGCCAGGTCGGCGTTGAGCCACTTCGCGATCGGCATGCTCAGTTCGGCGTAGACCGCGGAACTGTAACGGTGCTCGTCGATGTCGATCTTCTGCGCGCCCAGGGCGATGTCGCCGGCGACCATGCGGTCGTCGGGACGATTGTCGAGCGCGTCGCGATTCCATTCCATTCCGACCGCGGCCTGGGTCTGCCCACCCGGCAACGAAAACCACGGGCCGCTGGCGCTGAAGGCGAGCTGGTCGAACTGTGCGTCGCCCTGCACTTCCACCCGCGGCGACAGCTCGGCCAGCAGCGAGGGCGGATTGGCAGCGCCGTTGAAGCGGTAGCTCACGTCCTGGATCGCGCGCGCGAGCACTTCGTTGCTCACCAGTCCATCGATCAGGTTGTCGACGTCGTTGCGGTGATGGGCAAAGTCCGCCTGCCACTGCCAGCTCCCCCGGTAGCCGTCCAGCCCCAGGGTGAGGTCGGCGCTGCGCGCGGTGCTGCGACTGCGCACCGGGCCGATGTCGAAGAAGGCGTAGTTCAGGACCGTGGCATTGCCCTGGAACCAGTCATCGGGATGGCCGAACGGCAGGAACACCGCCGCGTGGAACGGCGCGCCCTGCAGGCGCTGCTGGACCTGGCTTAGGCGGACCGATGCACTGAGGTCAACCGCATCGCCGAGCGGTTGCCGCATCTGGCCGTAGACGGCCGTGCTTTCCAGTTCGGGCTGCAGCGTGACGTATCGCGGCTTGTCGAGATAGCACTCGCCGGCGTCGTCGCGAATCGCGTCCGGGCACGCCCACTGCTCCAGTCCCTCGCTGCTGAAGTACGCCAGCAGCACGCGCCGGTCACCCAGCCCCAGCGAACGCAGGTCGGCCGTGCGCCAGGTCCGGTCCGCGCCAAGCAGGGCGTCGCGGTGCAGGTAATCGGCGCTGATGGACCAGCTGCCGCCGTCATCGCTGACCTGGCCGTAGTTGAAGGAAAAGCGCCGCTGTTCGGCGTCGCCGCGTTCGGACAGGCCATAGCGGGCAACCGCTTCGCCGCCGACCTGCCCCTTCCTGAGGATGATGTTGACCACGCCGGCCATCGCATCGGCGCCGTAGATCGCCGAAGCGCCACCACGAATGATCTCGATGCGCTCGACCATGCTCAGCGGGATGCCGTTGAGGTCGGTCAGCCCCCCCAGGTCGGCCGACGCGAGTCCGTAGTTGGCCATTCGCCGACCGTCGAGCAGGAACAGCGTTGCGCGCGGGCCCAGGCCGTACAGGCTCGTGGTGGCCGCGGCGGCAAACGGTTGCTGCGACTGGAATCCACCGTCGGTGGCGACGTCGACCGGATGGTGGCTGACCATGCCGGGCTGGTAGCTGAGCAGTTCGAACAGGGTCTGGAAGCCGCTGGCCTCGATCTGGGCGCGGGTGATGCGGGTCAGCGGAACCGCGGTGACGACCTCGATGCTGGACCGCGGAATATGCGTGCCGGTCACCTGCACCGTCGCCAGTTCGGTCGGCGTATCCCCGCGTGCCTGCGTTTGCCCGGGCACGATGGCGGTCGACGCAGACTCCGCCTCGATCAGGAAGGTATTGGCGTTGACCTGCACCGCACGCAGTCCGGTCCCTTCCAGCAGCAGGGACAACGCCTGCTCCGGCGCCATGCGCACCTGCAGACCGGTTGCCCGGCGCCCTTCGACGAGGCCGGGCGCGTAGAGGATCTGCGTATGGCTTTGGGTGGCCAGCGCCTGCAGGGCGCGATCGAGCTTGCCGGCAGGGACGACCAGGCGTACGGGAGTCGATGGGTCACTTTCGGCCGCAGCACTGACAGCCGCCAGGCAGCCCCATGACAGTGCGCCGACGATGACGAGGGTGAAGCGGTACGACCTGGCCATTCGTCCGGTGAACGGGCTGCCCTGTCGCGCACCTTACGGGAGCCCGACGGGGGTGGCAATGCGTTCACCCGGGATGCGCTGCACCTGCCCGCTTGGGTGTCCGCGCAGGCAGCGTTCGCGGCTGATGCCGGGGAGTTGGCTATTGCGGAGATCGGGTCAGGACGATCCTGTGCGCGCCCTGGCGCTGCGCCTGCAGCGACCAGCCGCGCTCCAGGGCCGCGACCAGTGCTTCCTGGTCACCGGCGTGGAACACGCCACTTACCTGCAGCGAGGCCAGTGCCGGGTCGGCCAGCTGCAACTGCGTCGGGGAATATCGGTTCATCTCTGCAAGCAGTTCATCGAGCCGTCGCTGGCGGAACACCAGATCGCCCTGCGGCCAGGCGTGCGCGGCCACCAGATCCAGCGGCTGCTTGTTGCCGAGGGCACCGTGCGCGTCGATGGTGACCTGCTCGCCCGGCGCCAGCTCGCTGCTGAGTGCGCCTGCGCCCGAATCCACGGACACATCCACGCGACCTTCCAGCAGGCCGACATTGACCTGGCCGTCAACGTGGCTGACCTGGAACGTCGTGCCGATGTCGCGCACGGTGCCGGCCCCGGCCTTGACCAGGAACTGACGCGCTGGGCGCGCCTTGTCGGCCGCGACCACGAACTGGGCCCGGCCGCTCTTCAATTCGACCAGACGCTGCTCTCCATCGAAGCGGGTGCTGATGCGCGAACCGGTGTCCAGGCGCATCACGGTTCCGTCGATGAGTGTGATCTGGCGTTGCTCGCCCCGCGCGGTCGCGAACTGCTGGACAACCGCCTGCTCCGCCGGGCGTGGCCACAGATAGGCGGTGGCCACGGCGGCCACGACGATGGCCGCCGCGGCCGCGGAAAGCCACGGCCGCCGGCTGTGTGGCGACGCAGGCCTGCGTCGCGCCGCACTGGCTGCCGCGCGCAACAGATCGTCTGCGGCCAGCGCTCCGGCCAGCGCATGCAGGCGCTCGGCCTCGACATACGCGGTGACATTCGCAGGCGATTGCGCCAGCCAGTCTTCGAAGGCAGCGCGTTCGTGCGGGTCGCATTCGGGCGACATCAGGCGCGCGAGCCAGGCTTCGGCTTCGCTTACACCGGTGTCATGTTCGAACGTCCTTGTATTCATGCGTGGTCCTCACGGCTGATGCCGCTTTGCTTCAGCTTCAACCGCAGCAATCCCAATGCCTTTCCGATGTGCTTTTCCACGGCCTTCACCGAAATTCCGCAGTGGCTTGCGATCTGGCTGTAGCTCATGCCTTCGATCCGGTTGAGCAGGTACACCTGTCGGCAGCGCTCGGGCAGTTGCAGGATCGCCGCGCGCACCAGCGCCAGCTCCTGCTCGTAGGCGATGCGCTGGTCGTGGCTGGGCTCGGACGACGCCAGGCCCAGGAAATCCTGGTCGAGGCTCACGTGCGCCGACGCCTGCCGCGTCGAGTCGCGGCGGCCGCGGTCGTTGAGAACGTTGAGCGCGATGCGGTACATCAGCGGCCGCAGCTGATCGGCGGGCTGCGAGCGGTAGCGCATCAGCCGGACCATCGCCTCCTGGGCGATGTCCTTGGCATCCTCGTCGCCGGCGCGCCGCGCCAGGAACGCGATCAGCGCCGCCTGGTGCTCGCGCAGGAACTGGTCGAAGCCATCGCCAGCGGCAATGGCCACCGATTCGGCGGCCGCCTCGTCCTGTGGATGCAAGGGAGTCATGACGGCAGCCAACAACTGACTCATGCGACCACGCGATCGCCTGGACCGTTCAGGTCGCGACCAACGGCACGGAGCAGACGGCACTCGCACGCATGCATGGCGATGGACAGGAACTCCCTGGCTGGCGGTTCGATCGGCGGCGAACAATGTCGGGCGGCGATGGCGGGGCCGGCTGCGCGACCGCGACAAGTTGTAGCACGCGTCGGAAGGAAATGGCGTCGCGGCCGCGCCCGGCGCGGAGCCGCCCAATCCCTTCCCTGCCACTGGCCGCGCACGCGTTTCCATGCCCACTTCAACGCAGCAGGCCGGCGCCACCCCACCCTGGGGCCCGCCCACTACGACGGCCGTCGCAGAAAGGTTCAGCATCGCCAGTCCTGCCGTTACCTCCGGCGCCCTCACGGAGCCAGTGCCCGCCGATCCCGTACAATTCCGCTGTTTGCCCACTCCAACGAGGTCGCCATGTCCCAGCTCGCCTATCGCCGTGTCCTGCTCAAACTGTCCGGCGAAGCGTTGATGGGGGACGAGGACTACGGCATCGATCCGAAGATGATCAGCCGACTGGCCCGCGAGGTGATCGAGGCCCAGCAGGCCGGGGCCGAGGTGGCGCTGGTCATTGGCGGCGGCAACATCTTCCGCGGCGCCGGACTGGCCGCCGGCGGCATGGATCGGGTCACGGGCGACCAGATGGGCATGCTGGCCACGGTCATCAACGCGCTGGCAATGCAGGACGCGCTGGAAAAGCTCGGCGCCAAGTGCCGGGTGATGAGCGCCATCAAGATCAACGACGTGTGCGAGGACTACATCCGCCGTCGCGCCATCCGCCACATGGAGAAGGGTCGCCTGGCGATCTTCGCCGCCGGCACCGGCAACCCGTTCTTCACCACCGACTCGGGCGCCGCACTGCGCGCGATCGAGATCGGTGCCGACCTGCTGCTGAAGGCGACCAAGGTCGACGGCGTCTACGACAAGGATCCGAAGAAGCACGCCGACGCGGTCCGCTACGACAAGCTCACCTACGACGAGGTGATCGCCCGCAACCTGCAGGTGATGGACACCGCCGCGTTCGCGCTGTGCCGCGACAGCGACCTGCCGCTGCGCATCTTCGACATGGGCCAGCCAGGCACGCTGCTGAAGATCCTGCACGGTGAGCACATCGGCACGCTGGTGCAGGGCCGCAACGCCTGACCTGTGCCCCTCTCCCGCCTGCGGCAGAGGGGCCCGGCAACGTAATAGAGTCCGCCCGCGCGGCCATGCGACCATGCCCCGCATGGGCCACGGACATCATCACCACGCCGCCAACGCGACCCGCGCATTCGCCGCGGTCACGCTGATCAATCTTGCCTACACGGTGCTCGAAGCCGGGTATGGCTTCGCCACCAATTCGCTGGCGCTGCTGTCGGATGCGCTGCACAACCTCGGTGACGTGCTGGGACTGGGCCTGGCCTGGGGCGCGGCGGTGCTGGCCAAGCGTGCGCCGACCGAGCGCCATACGTATGGATGGCGTCGCGCCACCCTGCTCTCGCCGCTGGCCAATGCCCTGCTGCTGGTCGCCTTCTCCGGCGCACTGGCCTGGGAAGCGGTGCGACGCTTCAATGCGCCTCCCGAAATCCCCGCGCTGCCGGTGATGCTGGTGGCGGCGCTTGGCATCGCCGTCAACCTCGGCGCGGCGTGGCTGGTCCGCGAGGGCCATGAGCAGGACCTCAACCGGCGCGGCGCCTTCCTCCATCTGATCGCCGATGCGGCGGTATCGCTGGCGGCGGTGCTGGCCGGTGCCGGCATGTGGTGCCTGGGCTGGTCGTGGCTGGATCCGGCGATCGCGGTACTGATCGGCCTGGTGGTGGCCGTCGGCGCCTTCGGCTTGCTGCGCGACGCCTTCAACGCCGCCATGGATGCCGTGCCGGCCAGCATCGACCGCAGCCAGGTCCAGGACTTCCTGGCGACGCAGGCTGGCGTCCAGGCCGTCCACCACCTGCACATCTGGTCACTGGGCGCCGGCGAGATCGCGATGACCGCGCACCTGGTGCGCCCGGACCAGGGCGACCACGATGCGTTCATCGACCGCCTGAACCATGAGCTGGACCGTCGATTCGGCATCAACCATCCGACCCTGCAGGTCGAGCTGGGCCAGGCCTGCGAGCACGACCGCCACGATCGTGCGCCGCACGGGGAATCGCGCGAAGCCGCGCACGGGGACACGCACGGGCACGCTCACGACCATTCGCACGCCCACGGGCACGACCACTAGCCGCGGAACCCTCCCACCGGCTCCTGCCGCCCCTGCATGGACGCCTCGGGTCGCTGGGGCCGCCCTGGCTGGCTATAATCCCGCGATTACCGCTAATGGAACGGAGCCGGCGATGCTCACCGAGATCAAGAAAGATGCCCAGTCCCGCATGGCAAAGAGCGTCGAGGCATTTCGCCACACCCTGGTGAAGATCCGCACCGGCCGCGCCTCGCCGGCGCTGGTGGAGCACCTCAAGGTCAATTACTACGGTTCCGACATGCCGCTGTCGCAGGTCGCGACCGTCTCGGTCGCCGACGCGCGCTCGCTGGTGATCTCGCCGTGGGAGAAGCAGATGGTCGGTCCGGTCGAGAAGGCGATCCTCGCCTCTGACCTCGGCCTGACCCCGAACACCGCCGGCACCGTGATCCGACTCAACCTGCCCGCCCTCACCGAGGAGCGCCGCAAGGAGCTGACCAAGCTCGTCCACTCCGAGAGCGAGGACGCCAAGGTCGCGATCCGCAACATCCGCCGCGATGCCAACCACCAGGTCAAGGAACTGCTGAAGGACAAGCAGGTCACCGAAGACGAAGTCAGCCGCTCCGAGATCGAGATCCAGAAGGTCACCGACGCCGCGATCAAGGACGTCGATGACGTGGTCAAGGCCAAGGAGCAAGAACTTATGGCGGTTTGACGGGTCTACCCG
>DATDBI010000273.1:0-13036 GCA_036524915.1 Lysobacter sp.
CTACTCCATGCCACTGGATGAATTGCTGAGCGCACCGCCGGTCGCGCATCTTGTCCAGCACACCTGTCCGCGCGGGCGCGTGACGCCCGCCGGACGACCGCGCCTGAGGCCCGAATGAGCACGAGCATCAGCGCAGGGGAGCTGTTCGAACAACAACGTGATCGCCTCAGCCTGCGCTGGCTTGCCGGCCAGCAAGGCGACCGGCGCGTGCTCGAATCGGTCAACACCGTGGCGCGACGGCCGTCGCTGGCCGGCTATCTCAACGCCATCTATCCCAACAAGGTGCAGATCCTGGGCACAGAAGAGCTGGCCTGGCTTGATGCCCTCGATTCCCGCCTGCGCTGGGAGACCATCGAGAAGATCATCCAGTTCCGGCCGCTGGCACTGGTGATCAGCAAGGACCAGCCCTGCCCGGAAGACCTGCGCATCGCAGCGCAGGAAAGCCAGACACCGTTGTGGGTATCGCCGCGGCGCGGCCACGAGCTGCTCAACCACCTGCAGTACCACTTGGCGCGCACACTGGCGCCACGGGTGACGTTGCACGGTGTGTTCATGGAGATCTATTCGATCGGCGTGCTGATCACCGGCGAGTCCGGGTCGGGCAAGAGCGAGCTGGCGCTGGAACTGGTCACGCGCGGCCATCGCCTGGTCGCCGACGACGCACCGGAGTTCACCCAGATCGCCCCCGACGTGCTCGACGGCACCTGTCCTGAGATGCTCCAGGACCTGCTCGAAGTGCGCGGCCTGGGCGTGCTCAACATCCGCCAGATGTTCGGCGACACGGCCGTGAAGAACAACAAGTACCTGCGCCTGATCGTGCACCTGGCCAAGCCGATGACCGAGCCCAAGCCGATGGGCATCGAACGCCTGACCGGCGACAGCGGCGTGCGGCGCGTGCTTGACCTGGATGTACCGATGATCACCCTGCCCGTCATGCCCGGCCGCAACCTGGCCGTGCTGACCGAAGCGGCGACCCGCCTGCACAGCCTGCGCATGAAGGGGCTCGACCCGGCCGCCGCGTTCATTGCCCGCCACAGCAACTTCCTCGAACGCGGCGATTCGTGACGCCGCCCGCCACCCTCGCAAAGACCCCAGGCCCATGAGCGAAACCGCCACCTCGTCACTCGTCATCGTCAGTGGCATGTCCGGCTCGGGCAAGTCGGTGGCGCTGAAGACCTTCGAGGACCTGGGCTACTTCTGCGTCGACAACCTGCCGGCCGACCTGCTCCCGCAGTTCGTCGCCAGCGTGCAGCAGGCCGACGAGGGCGCGCCGGCCAAGCTCGCCGTCAGCATCGACGTGCGCAACCGCCACAGCGACCTGAGCAACATTCCCGAGTGGCTGTCGGCGGTCGGTGCGCTCGGGCTGGATCCGAAGCTGGTGTTCTTCGACGCCAGTGACGCAACGGTGCTCAAGCGCTATGCCGATACCCGCCGTCGCCATCCGTTGAGCCACCTGGGGCTGTCGCTGGCCGACGCCATCTCGCTGGAACGGCAGGTGCTCAAGCCGCTGCGCCAGATCGCCGACGCGGTGGTCGACACCAGCGACCTCAATGTCCACCAGTTGCGTCGCCAGGTCATCACCGAGTTCGGCATTGGCGGCGACACCGGCATGTCGCTGCTGTTCGAATCCTTCGCCTACCGGCGCGGCGTGCCGGCAGATGCGGATTTCGTGTTCGATGCGCGCGCGCTGCCCAATCCGCATTGGGACCCGGTGCTGCGCCCGCTGTCCGGCCGCGACGCCTCGATCCGCGACTACCTCGAAGCGCAGCCTGACGTAAACCTGTTCGCCAACCAGATCAGCCATTTTCTCGACACATGGCTGCCTCGCCTGCACGTCGACAGCACGCGCAGCTACGCCACCATCGCGTTCGGTTGTACCGGCGGCCGCCATCGCTCGGTGTATCTGGCAGAGCGCCTGGCCGCGCACGCGCGCGAGCAGGGCTGGGAAGAAGTCGCGGTGCACCACCGCGAACTGGACTGATCACGCCCGCGCCGTCGAGAATTTTTCGCATCACGGCGCGCGATCGCTACAGGCCACGCTTGCGCTGTTCAGGGCTGGCGCTGTGAATCCTCCCTGACTTCACTCCGCGGTGTTCGGCGGTATCACGAAAATTTTGCATGTTGCTTGCATCGGTCTCCGCCGAGGCGAGTACGGTTGGATTGCGTTGAAAGCCAGTGCGCGCCGACACGGAGATTCCCATGCGAATTCGTCCCGCCCTCTACCTGCTTGCGCTGAGCACCGTGCTGACCCCACCGCTCGCCCTGGCCCAGCGCACCGAACCGCCCGCATCACCTCCCCCGAGCACCACGCCCGACATGACGCCGAAGACGATGAGTTTTGGCGACATGGACGTGAACGCCGACGGCAAGGTGAGCAAAGACGAGGCCGCCTTGGATGCCAAGCTGACGAGCCAGTTCGCCAAGGTGGATCGCGACGGCGATGGCCAGCTGTCAGAAACCGAATTCGCGGCCAGCCAGCAGGGCGGCGCCACCCAGTACTAGACGGAGAGGAAACCATGCGTTTGAAACCTTCCCATGCCATGACCAGTGTGCTCGCGCTGGCGCTTGCCTCTGCCACGCTCGCAACAGGGGGCTGCCAGAAGACCGAGACCACCACGCCGCCGCCCATGGAGACCCCACCGCCTGCAGAGCCGCCGCCGCCCGATACGGCGCCGCCGCCGGCTGACTCCACGACGCCCCCGAGCACGACACCGGAAAGCGGGGCGCCCACGCCGCCGCCGGCGGAAGGCGCGCAGACACCGCCGAAGGACGACACCACCCCGCCGTCGCACTGACGCCCCTGTCGTGCGCCGGCCCCACGCGATCGCCCGCAGTCCGCGATCGCCCACCGCGGCCCGCAGCGATGCGGGCCGCTTCTTGCGGACCACGCGTCGCTTTTTTTGCCGCCGACGCCCTCCGCGCTTCCGGCCCGTCACCTGGCTCTGCTAATTTGGCGGCATGGCCGTCGGCATCCTCCTGATCACCCATGAAGGCATAGGCAACGCGCTGATCGCGGTGGCCGGGCGCCTGTTGCGTCCGCTGCCGCTGCGAACCGAGGCGCTGGAGGTCCCCTTCGATGGCGACCCGGATGCGCTCCTGCCGCTGGCGAGTGCGGCACTGCGCCGGGTCGACGGCGGCGAAGGGGTGCTGGTGCTGACCGATCTGTATGGCGCGACGCCGAGCAACCTGGCCGCGAAGGTCGCCCGCCTGGGCACGCCGGTCCGGCGCGTCTCGGCGGTGAGCCTGCCGATGCTGTTGCGGGTAATGAACTACGCCGACCTGACCCTCGACGAGCTGCCCGCCGTGGCAGCCGCCGGTGCGCGCAATGGCGTGATTGTGGATGAGGCATGAAGCAGACGAGGCATGAGCGTGCACTGGGAGCGGGACGAAATGGAATGGCATGCGCAGCACAAGCGTGACCTGGCCCGGCGGGATTGCAGCGGGCGCGTGACTGCACAGAGGAATGGGCGATGATCGAACACGAACTGACCGTCACCAATCGTCTCGGCCTGCATGCGCGCGCGACCGCCAAGCTGGTGCAGGCGCTGTCGGGCTTCCGCAGCAGCGCCACGCTCACCGCCAAGGGCCGCGAGGTCAACGCCAAAAGCATCATGGGTGTGATGCTGCTGGCTGCCGGACAGGGAACGCAGGTCAAGTTGCGGGTCGAGGGCGAGGACGAGGCCAGTGCGGCCGAGGCCGTCATTTCGCTGTTCGAGCGCCGCTTCGACGAAGATAGCTGACGGACACATCGCACCACCCGGAGAAAAGGAATGAGGCAGGAGTTCAACGGACACGGTGCATCGCGCGGAAGCGCCCTCGGCCGCGCCCGTGTCCGCCTGCCGCACGTGCTCGAGGTCCTCGAGGAGCACATTCCGGCCAAGGCGGTCGAAGCCGAAGTTGCACGCCTGCATGCCGCCATCGCCACCGTCCGCGGCGAGATGTTCGCGCTGCGCGAGCGCCTGCATGGCGCGCTGGCGCACGAGGTCGGCGAGTTCCTCGACCTGCACAGCCTGCTGCTCGACGATCCGGAACTGCTGCACGGCCTGGACGAACTGATCCGCACCGGCCGCTACTCCGCCGACTATGCGCTGCGCCTGCAGCGCGATCGCATCGCGTCTGTATTCCAGACGATGGACGATGCCTACTTCCGCAGCCGCGTCGACGACATCGACCAGGTCATCGGTCGCGTCCACGCAGCCCTGCACCGCCACGATTCGGGTATCTCCGGGGTTGCTGGCGAGATTCTGGTCACCGACAACGTCGCCCCTTCCGAACTGGTGCAGCTGCAGGCGCAAGGGGTGATGGCGATCATCACCACCAGCGGCAGCGTGCTCTCGCACAGCGCGATCCTGGCGCGCAGCCTGCACTTGCCGTACGTGGTGGGCGCGGCGCAGGCGATGCAGAGGATCAACGACGGCGATGTGCTGGCCGTCGACGGTGCCAGCGGTCGCGTGGTGCTGGAACCCGACGCCGACGACCTGCGCTCGCACCGCGGACGCGTTCGCGAGCTTGCCCGCGAGCGCAAGCAGTTGCATCGCCTTCGGCGCGAGCCGACCCGCACCACCGACGGTGTCGACATCCGCCTGTTCGCCAATGCCGAATCGCGCGACGACGTCGCCGAGGCGCATGCGCTGGGCGCCGCCGGCGTCGGCCTGTATCGCACCGAGTTCCTGTTCCTGCAGCGCAATGAAGTGCCGGACGAGGACGAGCAGTTCCGCGTCTACCGCGATGTCGTGCTCGGCATGACCGGCCGCATGGTCACCTTCCGCACCCTCGACCTGGGTGCCGACAAGGCCGACCGCACCGGGCTGGCCCTGCGCGACGAGCCCAACCCGGCACTGGGCCTGCGTGGCGTGCGCCTGTCACTGGCGCGCACGGGGCTGCTCGAGTCGCAATTGCGCGCGCTGGTGCGCGCGTCCGGCTATGGGCCGCTGCGGATCCTGCTGCCGATGATCAGCTGCCGCGAGGAAGTGCGCGCGGTGCGCAGCGTCCTCACGCGCGTCACCGCGCAGCTGCGCGAGGAAGGCCACGCGGTCGCCGACAAGGTGGCACTGGGCGCGATGATCGAAGTGCCGGCAGCCGCCATCGCCCTGCCGACGTTCATTGGCGCCGTCGACTTCCTGTCGATCGGCACCAACGACCTGGTCCAGTACCTGCTTGCCGCCGATCGCAACAACGAAGCACTGACGGACCTCTACACCCCGCTGCATCCGGCGGTGATCCGCCTGGTCCGCGACGTGATCCGCCGCGGCGAGGCGCGTGGCAAGCCGGTCGCGGTATGCGGCGAAATGGCCGGCGATCCGCACTTTGCGCCGATGCTGCTGGCGCTGGGCCTGACGGAGTTCAGCCTGCATCCGGCAACGCTGCTGGAACTGCGCCGCACCATCCGCCACTGCGACCTGGGGCAGTTGAAGGCGAACGCACCGGCGCTGCTGCGCGCGCGCGACCGCGCGGCCATCGAGGAATGGATCCACACCAACGCGCCGCTGCACCACGGCTGACAGGCCGGCGGGCTGGGCTTTATCTCCCCCAGGGGCGATAATGCGCGCCATGAACGCCTAGCCCTGTCGCGCCATCGTGGTGCGATGCGCCACCGGAAGCCCCGCATGGCCGAAGCCGTCCGCCACGACAAGACCGCACGCCAGCTGCGCCTGCTTTCCGATGCGCTCGACAGCGGTCGTCTGGGTCCGGTGCGGCGGCTGGTCAACACGCTCTCCCCGGCCGAGATCGGCAACCTGCTCGAATCCCTGCCGCCGGCCAAGCGCACGATCGTATGGGGCCTGGTCGATGCCGAGGACGACGGCGAGGTGCTGGTCCACGTCGGCGACGAAGTGCGCGAGAGCCTGCTGGCGGAGATGGACCCGGACGAGATCATCGCCGCGGCCGCCGACCTCGACATCGACGACCTTGCCGACCTGGTCGAAGACCTGCCGGACACGGTCATCGACGAAGTGCTCAAGTCGATGGACCGCGAGAACCGCGAGCGCCTCGAGCAGGTGCTGTCGTACCCGGAGGACACCGCCGGCCGCCTGATGAATCCCGACGTGGTGACGGTACGCACCGACACCACCGTCGACGTCGTGCTGCGTTACCTGCGCCTGCGCGGCGAGCTGCCCGAGCACACCGATCACCTGTACGTGGTCAGTCGCCGCCACCAGTACCTGGGCCGGCTCGCACTGGCCGCGCTGCTGACGCACGAGCCGGGCACGCCGATCAACAAGCTGATCGACGACGAGCAGGCGGCGATCGACGTCGAGGAATCGGCGAACGAGGTGGCGCGCAAGTTCTCCGACCATGACTGGCTCAGCGCGCCGGTGGTTGACGACAACAACATCCTGCTCGGCCGCATCACCATCGATGACGTGGTCGACATCATCCGCAACCAGGCCGAGCACCAGGCGCTGAGCGCGGCCGGCCTGGACGAGGACGAAGACCTCTTCAGCCCGGTCTGGCGCGCCATGCGCCGACGCCTGATCTGGCTGTCGATCAACCTGGGCACGGCGTTCCTGGCGGCGAGCGTGGTCGGCGAATTCGCCGACACGATCGACAGGCTGGTGGCGCTGGCGGTGCTGATGCCGATCGTCGCCGGCATGGGCGGCAACGCCGGCACGCAGGTGCTCGCATTGATGGTGCGCGGCCTCGCCCTGGGCCAGGTCGGCGCGGCCAACGTGCGCACGCTGCTGTGGAAGGAAGCGCGCGTGGCCCTGCTCAATGGTCTGGTGCTCGGCGCTTTGCTCGCACTGATCGTGCTGCTGTGGTTCCACAGTGTCGGGCTGTCGCTGGTGATCGGCGTGGCGCTGACGCTCAACCTGCTGTTCGCGGCGGTGGCCGGCGTGCTGGTTCCGGTGACGCTCAAGCGCGTCGGCTTCGATCCGGCGCTGGCCAGCGGCATCTTCCTGACCACCGTGACCGATGTCATGGGCTTCTTCACCTTCCTCGGCCTGGCGACGCTGGTCCTGCTGCGCTAGGGTTCGCCGCGTCCCTCGCTCCGAATTCCGGAGGCCTGTCGATGTCGAACGTTCCACGCCTGCTCGCCGTGCTGCTGATGGCGTTCTGCGCCGCCTGCGCGCACCGGCCCGCGCACGAGGCCAACGGCCGGTTCGTCGAGCGCGAGTTCCAGTTTGAAGGGGCGACGCATCGCTACCAGGTGTTCGTTCCGTCGGCGCAGGCCGGTGGCCGCCACCCGCCGGTGATCCTGTTCCTGCACGGTTCCGGCGAGCGCGGCAACGACAACCAGAAGCAGACGCAGGTGGGCCTGGGCCCGTACCTGCGCAGGCACCTGGTCGATTTTCCGGCGATCGTGGTGATGCCGCAGTCGGCCGAAGGCCAGTCCTGGGATGGCGCCGATGCACGCATGGCGCTCGCGGCACTCGACGCCAGCCTGCGCGAGTTCGACGGCGACAACAAACGCATCATGCTGACGGGCATCTCGCGCGGCGGCTACGGCGTGTACGAACTGGCGTTGATGGAGCCGCTGCGATTCGCCGCGCTGGTGCCGGTCTGCGGTGGCATCACCCAATCGCCGGGCGTGCCCGAGCGCCTGCAGGTCGAAAGCGTGGCGCAGGCGCCCGACCCGTTCGCGGCGGCAGCGCAAAGACTGCAGCACCTGCCGATGTGGCTGTTCCATGGCACCAACGACACGGCGGTCACGCCGGACCAGTCGCGGCACATGGCCGAAGCCTTGCAGCGGATCGGCGCGGACGTGCGTTACAGCGAACTGCAGGGCGTGGGACACGACGTGTGGGATCCGGCGTATGCGACGCCGGAGCTGTGGACGTGGGTATTCGCGCAGCGCCGATAGAAGCCGGCGCTGTTACTAGCCCCGCAGCAGCGCTTCCAGCACCGCCATCCGCACTGCCACGCCATTGCTGACCTGGCGCAGGATCAGCGATTGCGCGCCGTCGGCGACCTCGTCGGTGATTTCGACGCCGCGGTTGATCGGCCCCGGGTGCATCACCACGGCGTCGGCCGCGGCCCGCTTGAGGCGGGTGCTGGTCAGGCCGAAATCGCGGTGGTAGTCGTCGAGCGAGGCGATCAGGCCTTCTTCCATGCGCTCGCGCTGCAGGCGCAGCATCATCATCGCGTCGACGCCTTCGAGCGCGGCATCGAGGTCGTGCGAAACGGTGCAGCCCTGCAGCGTGCCGTCGTCGGGCAGCAGCGACGCCGGGCCACAGACGCGGATCTCGCCGGTGCCCAGGGTGCGCAGCGCCTGCAGGTCCGAACGGGCAACGCGTGAATGCCTGACGTCGCCGACGATCAGTACTTTCAGCTTCGAGAAGTCGGCGCCCTTGGCCTGGCGCAGGGTCAGCATGTCGAGCAGGCCCTGGGTGGGGTGGGCGCTGCGGCCGTCACCGGCGTTGACCAGCACGGTGCCGTCGTTGACGTGCGCCGACAGGCCCGCCACCGCGCCGTCGTCCTGGTGACGCACGACGAAGCCGCGCACGCCCATCGCTTCGAGGTTCTTGAGAGTGTCGAGCGCCGTCTCGCCCTTGCGCGTCGACGACGTCGATGCGTCGAAGTTGAGCACGTCCGCGCCCAGGCGCTGTGCGGCCAGGGTGAAGCTCATGCGGGTGCGTGTGGAGGGCTCGAAGAACAGCGTGCACACGGCGATGCCGTCGAGCGCGCGGCGATCGTAGTGACCCTCGGCGAACGCCTGCGCACGCACGAGCAACGCATCGAGCGTGCCGCGTTCAAGATCGTGCAGGGTCAGCAGGTGGCGCGGCAGATGCGTATGCGGTGCGTTCATGGGTCGCTGTGCAGGAGTTGTCCAGCCGGCCGGACGGCTGGCCGGTTCAAGTGGGATGGGGCAGTTCGGAAAGGTCGAGCGCATCGTCCGGCGAGGCCAGCCAGCGTTCGATGATCACCGCTGCGGCGACGGCATCGAGCGCTTCGGCATCGCGCCTGCGCTTGCGGCCTTCGGCGCGGTCGGATGCGAACCGCTGCGCGGCCTCGATCGAGCTCATGCGCTCGTCGACCAGCACCACCGGCAAACCGAAACGGGCCTGCAGTTCGCGGGCAAAGGCATGGGCGCGAACGCGGATCGGCTGGTCGCCACCGTCCAGGCTCATCGGATCACCGACGATCAGGCCATCGGGACGCCATTCGTTGCGCAGCCGGTCGATCGCGGCCCAGTCGGGGCCGTGACCGTGCACATCGATCACCGCCAGTGCCCGCGCGCCGTGCCCGAACGCGCTGGCGACGGCGACTCCGATCCTGCGGGCGCCGACATCGAAGCCGAGCACGGTACCGTCGCGCCGGATCGGAGACGCCTTGTCCGCCGCGCCCGCCATCAGGCGTGCCCGGCGTAGTCGGCCAGATAGGCGAAATCGACGCCGATGCGTCCGGCGGCGGCCTGCCAGCGCGCATCCAGCGGCACCTTGAAGAGCAGCTCGGCGTCGGCCGGTGCGGTCAGCCAGTCGTTCTCGGTGAGTTCCTGCTCGAGCTGGCCCGAACCCCAACCGGCACAGCCGAGCGCGACGATGGCATTGTCCGGTCCGTCGCCGCGCGCCATCGCCTCGAGGATGTCGCGCGAGGTGGTGAGGAACAGGCGCTCGGTGATCGCCAGGGTGGAGTCCCACTGCGAGCCGCCATCGTGGAGGACGAATCCGCGCTCGGGGTGGACCGGGCCGCCGGCGAGGACGATCTGCGAACGCAGCGAGTCGTCGCCGCCTTCCAGGCCCATCTGGCCGAAGACCTCGCCCAGCGTGTACTCGGACGGGCGATTGACGACCAGGCCCATGGCGCCATCGGAATCGTGCTGGCAGATCAGGGCGACGCTGCGTGCGAAGTTGGAGTCCGCCAGGGCAGGCAATGCGATCAGCAGCTGGTTGGCAAGTGGCGTGGGAGTCACTGACATGGCCAACATTCTAGCCCGCGTTGCGCGATGCGTGCCGCACCTGCACGGGCGTAGGATGTCGACTTTCCCTGTCCTCGCCGTGCCGCCGCCATGACAGCATCACGCCAGACCGCTTTCTCGCCGCAGTCCGTCCGCCTTGGTCGCCTTGCCGCGGCCTGCCTCGCCGCCCTCGCCTGCTCCATGGCCCTTACCGCCTGCCAGCCGCAAGCCCCGCAGGAGCCGGCCAAGCCCGCCGCCCAGTCGGCCCCTGCCGCGACCGGCTATGCGGCCGCCCACGCGGGCGACTACGCGGTGGTGCCGCTCAAGGCCGACCTGTCTGCTTTCGACGATGCTGGCAAGCGCATGATCGCCAAGCTCGTGCAGGCCAGCGAGGTGATGAACGACCTCTACTGGAAGCAGTCCTGGGACGGCGACCGCGCCGCCCTGCTCGCACGCGCGCCCGATGCGGCCACACGCGAACTGGTCGAGATCAACTTCGGCCCGTGGGACCGCCTCAACGAGGACACGCCGATCATCGAGGGCGTCGGTCCGCGCCCGCCGGGTGGGCCGTTCTATCCGGCGGACATGACCAAACCCGAGTTCGAGGCAGCGGCACTGCCCGACAAGACCTCCAACTACACCCTGCTGCGTCGCGAGAATGGCAAGCTGGTCAGCGTGCCCTACCACCAGGCCTACAAGGCCGATCTCGAGCGCGCCGCGGCACTGCTGCGCGAGGCTTCCGCGCTGAGCGCAGACAAGGGGTTCGCCAATTACCTGACCATGCGCGCCAAGGCGCTGCTCGATGACGACTTCCGGCCCAGCGACATGGTCTGGATGGACATGAAGACCAATCCGGTCGACATCGTCATCGGTCCGATCGAAACCTACGAAGACCAGCTCTTCGGCTACAAGGCCGCTTACGAGGGGCTGGTGCTGGTGAAGGACGTCGAATGGAGCGGCAAGCTCGCCCGCTTCGCCAGCTTCCTGCCGGCGCTGCAGAAAGGCCTGCCGGTGGACGCGAAGTACAAGGCCGAAGTGCCGGGCTCGGCGGCCGACCTCAACGCCTACCAGGTGGTCTATTACGGCGGCAACGCCAACGTCGGCGCCAAGACCATCGCCATCAACCTGCCCAACGACGAGGAAGTGCAGCTGGCCAAGGGCACGCGCCGGTTGCAGCTGGAAAACGTGATGAAGGCGAAGTTCGACGCCATCCTCACCCCGATCGCGCAGCAGCTGATTGCCCCCGACCAGCTCAAGCACGTCACCTTCGATGCGTTCTTCGAAGACGTGATGTTCCATGAAGTCGCCCACGGCCTGGGCATCAAGAAGACCCTCGACGGCAAGGGCACGGTCGACGACGCGCTGAAGGAGTACTCGTCCAGCTTCGAGGAAGGCAAAGCCGACATCCTCGGGCTGTACATGATCGATGCGCTCAGCCGCCAGGGCGAACTGGAGGAAAGCAAGCTGATGGATGGCTATGTGACCTTCCTCGCCGGCATCCTGCGCTCGGTCCGGTTCGGCGCCAGCGATGCGCACGGCAAGGCCAACATGGTGCGTTTCAACTACTTTGCCGAGCAGGGTGCGTTCAGTCGCGATTCCGACGGCCGCTACCGCGTCGACTTCGAGAAGATGCGTACTGCCATGAACTCGCTCAGCGCCAAGCTGCTCAAGGTGCAGGGCGACGGTGACTATGCCGAGGCCAAGCGCATGACCGAGACGCTGGGGATCATCAAGCCGGAGCTGGCCACCGACCTGGGCCGGCTCAAGGACGCGAAGATCCCGGTGGACATCCGCTTCGAGCAGGGCCTGGCAGTGCTGGGGCTGGACCAGCATGCCGCCGACAAGCCGGCCGCGGGCAAGCCGTAGCGCGCATGTCCGGTTACTGCGACTACGCCCCCGGTCATCCGCTGCACGGCCCTTACCACGATCGCGAGTACGGCTTCCCGCAGCGCGAGGACGCCGTGCTGTTCGAGCGGCTGGTGCTGGAGATCAACCAGGCCGGGCTGAGCTGGGAAACCATGCTGCGCAAGCGTGAAGGCTTCCACAGCGCCTACGACGGCTTCGACGTCGACAAGGTCGCCGCCTATGGCGAAGCCGACCGCACGCGGCTGCTCAACGATGCCGGCATCATCCGCAATCGCCTCAAGGTCGATGCGGCGATCCACAACGCCCAGGTCATCCAGGGCCTGCGTGAGTCGCACGGCAGCTTCGCGCAGTGGCTGGATGCGAACACGCACGCAGGTGGCAAGCGTCGCGACAAGGCCGACTGGGTCAAGTTGTTCAAGAAGACGTTCCGCTTCACCGGCGGCGAGATCACCGGCGAGTTCCTGATGAGCCTGGGCTATCTGCCGGGCGCGCACCGCGACAGCTGCCCGGTGCAGGCCCGCATCATCAAGCTCAAGCCGCCGCTGGATCCGCCGTGGCGACGGAAGGACTGATCCTTCACGCAACAAAAAAGCCGGGCGCATGCCCGGCTTTTTCGTGTGCGGCGGGAGGGCCCGAGGTCAGCGGATTTCGGCAACCTCGACGCCATCCATGCCCGCTGCCAGCGTCTTGGCGTCGCCGCCCTGGGCCAACTTGATGCGCAGGCGCACCTCGTTCTGCGAGTCGGCGTAACGCAGGGCATCCTCGTAGCTGATCTCGCCGGCCTGGTACAGCTCGAACAGGCTCTGGTCGAAGGTCTTCATGCCCAGCTGCACGGACTCCTTCATCACTTCCTTGATCTTGTGGATCTCGCCATCGCGGATGTAGTCCTGCACCAGCGGCGTGCCGAGCAGGATCTCCATCGCCACGCGACGGCCCTTGCCGTCCGGGGTCGGGATCAGCTGCTGCGCGACCACGCCCTTGAGGTTCAGCGACAGGTCCATCAGCAGCTGATGGCGGCGGTCTTCCGGGAAGAAGTTGATGATGCGGTCCATCGCCTGGTTGGCGTTGTTGGCGTGCAGCGTGCACAGCACCAGGTGGCCGGTTTCGGCGAAGGCGATGGCGTGGTCCATGCCCTCGCGGGTACGCACCTCGCCGATCATGATCACGTCCGGCGCCTGGCGCAGGGTGTTCTTCAGCGCCGCGTCCCAGCTGTCGGTGTCGATGCCGACTTCGCGCTGGGTGATGATGCAGCCCTCGTGCTTGTGCACGAACTCGATCGGGTCCTCGATGGTGATGATGTGGCCGGTCGAGTTGAGGTTGCGGTAGCCGATCATG
>DATDBI010000274.1:0-10647 GCA_036524915.1 Lysobacter sp.
CCGCGACGCCACCAGCCAGTACTACCTCAACGGCGCCAAGTGCCGCCGTCGCGACATCACCGACCTGTTTCTCGGCACCGGCCTGGGCCCGCGCAGCTACTCGATCATCGAGCAGGGCATGATCAGCAACATCATCGAGGCCAAGCCCGAAGAGTTGCGCGTCTACCTGGAAGAAGCCGCCGGCATCTCCAAGTACAAGGAACGGCGCAAGGAAACCGAGACCCGCATCCGCCACACCCGCGAGAACCTCGATCGCCTCAGCGATCTTCGCGAAGAAGTGGGCAAGCAGCTCGAGCACCTCAAGCGCCAGGCCCGCCAGGCCGAGCAGTATCAGGCCATCCAGGCCGAGCGCCGGGTCAAGGACGCCGAGTGGAAGGCGCTCGAGCATCGCGCCCTCGACCAGAAGCTGCAGGGCCAGCGCGAGAAGCTGGGCCAGCAGGAAACCCGCCTGCAGCAGCTGATCGCCGAACAGCGCGAAGCCGAGCGCGAGCTCGAGACCGGACGCGTCCGCCGCGAAGAAGCCGCCGAAGCACTCAACAAGGCCCAGGCCGCCAGCTACGAGGTCGGCGGCACGCTTGCCCGCATCGAGCAGCAGATCCAGCACCAGCGCGAGATGTCGACGCGCTTGCAGAAGGCGCGCGACGAGGCACTGGCCGCACTGGCCGAGCTGGGCGAGCACATCGGCAGCGACCAGACGCGCCTCGACGTGCTGCGCGCCGCCGTGGCCGAATCCGAGCCGCGCCTGGAGCAGTTGCGCGACGAAGACGGCATGCGCCAGGAAGCCCTGCGTGATGCCGAGACCCGCCTCATCGAATGGCAGCAGCGCTGGGACGAGCACAGCCGTGCCCAGGCCGAAGCCACGCGTGCGGCCGACGTCGAACGCACCCGCATCGAACACCTCGACCGCCAGGTGCTCGACGCCGACCGCCGTCGCGAAGCGCTGAACAACGAACGCGCCGGGCTCGACCTGGGCGCGCTGTCGGAATCGTTTGCCGCCCTGCAGGAGCAGCACGAGTCCCAGAAGTTCTCGATCGACAGCCTCAGCGAGGAGCTGGAGACGCGCAAGGGCGCTCTCGGCGAGCTGCAGGACCAGCAACGCGGCACCCAGACCGAGCTGGCCGAGGCACGCAAGCAGGTGCAGGGCGCGCGTGGACGGTTGTCGTCACTGGAGACGCTGCAGCATGCCGCGCTGGGCCAGGAACAGGGCGCCGCACTGAGCTGGCTGAAGGCACGTGGCCTGGACTCGGCCACGCGCGTCGGCGAGGCGCTGCAGGTTGAAGCCGGCTGGGAAAATGCCGTCGAAGGCGCGCTGGGCCAGATGATCGAGGGCGTGCTGGTCGAGGCACCGGAGGTGCTGGTCGAGGCGCTCGGCGAACTCGGCGAAGGCCGCCTGGTCCTGGTCGATCCGCACAATGATTCCGTGGACTTCGCACCGAGCTCGCTGGCCTCGAAGGTGCGCGGGCCGATCGCAATCCGCCGCATCCTGGCGAAGCTGCACGCGGCCGAAGACCTGAACGAAGCCCGCTCGATGCTGCCGATGCTGGGCGAGGGCGAGTCGATCATCACCCGCAACGGCGAGCGTCTTGGCGCCGGCTGGGTGCGGATCCTGCGCTCGGGCGCTGCCAAGCAGGGCGCGCTGCTGCGCGAGCGCGAGATCCAGTCGCTGCGCGCCGAGATCGAAACGCTGCAGTCGCGCGAGCGCGAACTTGAATCACTGCTGGTGCAGCTGCGCGATCGACTGCTCGCCGCCGAGCAGCATCGCGAGGACGCACAGCGCACGTTGTACATGGCGCACCGCAGCGTCTCCGAACTGGCCGGCCAGCTGCAGAGCCAGCAGGGTCGCCTGGATTCGGCGCGTGGCCGCATCGAGAAGATCGACGCCGAACTGGCGCAGCTGGGCGAAGCGCTGGAAGGCGCCCGCGAGCAGTCACGCGATTCGCGCATGCGCCAGGAAGAGGCGGTGATGCGCATGAGCGAGCTGGAGGACACGCGCCAGTCGCTGGAGTCCGAACGCCGCGCCCTCGGCGATGCCCGCGACCAGGCGCGAAATGTCGCCCGCGAGTCGCGCGACACCGCGCATGCGCTGGCGCTGACGCTGGAATCGCAGCGCACCCAGATCACCGCGCTGGCGCAGGCCCTGGACCGCATGGGCGGCCAGCGCGGCCAGCTCGACTCGCGGCTGGGCGAACTGTCGGCGCAGCTGTCCGACGGCGACGAGCCCGTCAACACGCTGGAAGAGCAGCGCCAGGTCGCGCTCGAACAGCGCGTGATCACCGAACAGTCGCTGACCGCCGCGCGCACCACGGTCGACGGGATCGACCACGACCTGCGCCGCTTCGAGCAGGTCCGTCACCAGCGCGACGAACAGGCGATCCAGCAGCGCGAGGCCATCGGCCAGCGCCGGCTTGAACAGCAGGCCCTGGTGCTCAAGGCCGAGCAGCTTTCGGCGGCCGTGATCGAGGCGGGCTTCGTGCTCGAGGACGTCGTCAACACGCTGACCGACGACATGGAGCCGCAGGTCTGGGAGCGCTCGGTCAACGAGCTCGACGGCAAGCTGCGCCGGCTCGAGCCGGTCAATCTTGCTGCCATCGCCGAGCACGCCGAGGCCGCGCAGCGCAAGGAGTACCTGGATGCCCAGGACGCCGACCTCACCACCGCGCTGGAAACGCTCGAGGACGCCATCAAGAAGATCGACCGCGAGACCCGCGGCCGCTTCAAGGACACTTTCGACCGCGTCAACAGCGGTGTGCAGGAGCTGTACCCGCGCCTGTTCGGCGGCGGCCATGCCTACCTGGAACTGACTGGCGAAGACCTGCTCGACACCGGCGTGTCGATCATGGCGCGACCGCCCGGCAAGCGCGTGTCGAACATCTCGCTGCTCTCCGGCGGCGAGAAGGCGATGACCGCGGTGGCGCTGGTGTTTGCGATCTTCCGCCTCAACCCGGCCCCGTTCTGCCTGCTCGACGAGGTCGACGCGCCGCTCGACGAAGCCAACGTCGGTCGTCTCGCATCGATGGTCAGCGAGATGAGTGAACAGGTACAGTTCCTGTTCGTGACCCACAACAAGGCGACGATGGAAGCGGCGCAACAGCTTTCCGGCGTCACCATGCGAGAGCCCGGCGTCAGTCGACTGGTTTCGGTCGACCTGGCCGAGGCGTCCCGCCTGGCTGGAGTGGCGTAAGCGTTACGGTCGTTGTCCCCCGAACTTCTCGCTGCCGCAAGGAATCCTCTCGATGTCAGACGTGTCCCTGGTCCGTATCGGCATCCTGATCGCAGGCCTGGTCCTGATTGCCGCGATCGTGTTCTTTGGTCGTCCGCGCAAGCCGGGGCAGGGCAAGCGCGTGCCGCGCGACGCCGCTCCCGACAGCGGCCGTCGCGAGCCGACGCTGGGCGAGCAGCTGGAGAGCGAGTTGGGGGGCGAGGGTCCGGCAAGCGGGGCCTCGACGGCCCAGGCGGAACTGGAGCTGTTCGACCGCACCCTCGAGGGCGCGGCCAGCAGCGAGCTCGGGCGTCGTCCGAGCGAAGAGTTCGACAAGATCATCACCCTGTACCTGGCCGCACGCGCCGGGCAGAAGCTGCACGGCCCGGACATTGTCGTCGCCGCTGAAAAGGCCGGCCTGGTCTACGGCCACATGGGCGTGTTCCATCGCCTGGTCGAAAACCGCCCCGAGCGCGGCCCGGTGTTCAGTGTCGCCAATATCATGAAGCCCGGCAGTTTCGACATGGCGCAGATCCAGGCGCTGGAGACTCCAGCCATCGCGTTCTTCCTGACCCTGCCTGCGCCGGTCAACGCCCTCGATGCCTGGGAAACCATGCTGCCGACCGCGCAGCGGATGGCCGAGCTGCTCGACGGCGTGGTCCTGGACGAGCAGCGCAATGCGCTGGGCCGCCAGCGCATTGCCCATATCCGCGACGAACTGCGCGCCTACGATCGCCAGCGCGAAGCGCCGCCGCTGACGAAGCCGGCGCGCTGGTAAATCGCGCTCCGTCCGGATTCGCTGCGCTACGCTTGTCTCGACGTCGCTGCGCAGGGCCATGATCTGCCAGTGACGGTCCCGAAGTCGAAGGGCCGCCTGCGAGCCAGCCATCCATGCCGAAGACCAACATCGCCACCCGCATCGCCGAACTGCGCGCCCAGCTCGACGACGCCAATTACCGTTACCACGTCCTCGACGATCCGGCGATTCCGGATGCCGACTACGACCGCATGCTGCGCGAGCTCGATGAGCTCGAAGCCGCGCATCCTGAGCTGATCACGCCCGACTCGCCGACCCAGCGTGTCGGCGCCGTGCCGTCGGGCAGCTTCGCGCCGGTGCGCCATGCCATCCCGATGCTGTCGCTGGGCAATGCCTTCAGTGACGACGAAGTGGCCACGTTCGTGCGCAGGATCGAAGAGCGGCTGGGCCGCGACGCGCTCGCGTTCTCGGTCGAGCCCAAGCTCGACGGACTGGCGATCAGCCTGCGCTACGAAGATGGCCGCTTTGTCCAGGGCGCCACTCGCGGCGATGGTGCCAGCGGCGAGGACGTCACCGCCAATCTGCGCACGATCAAGGCAATCCCGTTGCAGCTGCGTGGAAAGGACTGGCCTCGCGTGCTGGAAGTGCGTGGCGAGGTCTACATGCCGCTGGCGGCGTTCAAGGCCTACAACGAACGTGCCCTCGCCGAGGGCGGCAAGGTGCTGGCCAATCCGCGCAACGGTGCGGCGGGGTCGCTGCGCCAGCTCGATCCGCGCATGACCGCGCAGCGGCCGCTGGCGTTTTATGCCTATGGCATCGGCGCGGTTGAAGGGCGCGAGTTGCCGGAAACGCATTCGCAGACCCTCGCGCTTCTGCGCGGGTGGGGCTTTCCCGTCAGTGGCGAGAGCGACGTGGTCGAAGGCCTGCAGGGACTGCTCGACTATTACCAGGCAATCGGCGAAAGACGCGGGCGGCTGCCGTTCGACATCGACGGTGTCGTCTACAAACTCGACGATTACGAAGGCCAGGCCGAGATGGGCTTCGTCTCGCGCGCCCCACGCTGGGCAATCGCGCACAAGTTCCCGGCGCAGGAACAGATGACGGTGGTCGAATCGGTCGAGGTCAACGTCGGCCGCACCGGCGCGGTCACGCCGTGGGCGCTGATGCAGCCGGTGCAGGTCGGTGGCGTCACCGTCACCCGGGCGACGCTGCACAACGCCGACCAGGTTGCACGCCTGGATGTCCGCAACGGCGACACGGTCATCATCCGCCGCGCCGGTGATGTCATCCCGGAAGTGGTGCGCGTGGTCGTCGAGCGCCGCCCTGAAGGCACCCGGCCCTGGTCGATGCCAAGCCACTGCCCGGTGTGCGGATCGGAGCTGGTGCGCGAAGAAGGCGAGGCGGTCTGGCGTTGCTCGGGTGAGCTCACCTGCGCGGCGCAACGCAAGGAGGCCATCGGCCACTTTGCCTCGCGCCGGGCGATGGACATCGAAGGTCTCGGTGAGCGCTTCATCGAGAGCCTGTCCGACCTTGGCTACGTGCAGTCGGTCGCCGACCTGTACAAGCTCACGCTCGATGATCTGCTCGAAATGAAGCGGCGCGCGGATGAGCGCGATGACACGACGCCCGAAACGGTCAAGGCCGGCAAGGTCGCCACGCGCTGGGCCGAGAACCTGCTCGAAGCGATCGATCGCAGCCGCAGCACCACGCTGGAGCGGTTCCTGTACGCGCTTGGCATCCAGCACGTCGGCGAAAGCACGGCCAAGGCGCTGGCGAACTGGTTCGGCGACCTCCAACTGATCCGCCACCTGCCGTGGCCTTTGTTCAAGCGCGTGCCGGATGTCGGCGGCGAAGTCGCACGTTCCATCGGCCATTTCCTTGACCAGGCCGGCAACCAGCAGGTCATCGACGACCTGCTCGAACGCGGTGTCAGCATTGCCGACCAGCATCGGCCGACACCGAAGCTGCGCGATGGACTGAACCTGGCCACGGTACTGGTCGACCTGGAGATTCCCAAGGTCACGCGCGTGCGCGCCGAGCAGCTGGCCAGTGCGTTCCCGAGCGTGCAGGCGCTGCTGGATGCGCCGGCGCACAACTACGTCAGTGCGGGGTTGCCGGCCGACACTGCGCAGGCATTGGCGGACTGGCTGGAAGACGAAGCCAACGCGCGGCTGCTGGTGCTGAGCGGCGAGGCACTGGAGCGACTGGACGCGATGACACCGGCCCAGGTCGAGGTCGTGCTCGGTCCGCTCGACGGGCAGACGGCCGTGCTTACCGGAACGTTGTCCGCGCTCAGCCGCGACGAAGCCAAGGCGAAGCTCGAGGCACTGGGCGCCAAGGTGTCCGGCAGCGTGTCGAAGAAGACCAGTTTCGTCGTGGCCGGCGAAGCTGCCGGTTCCAAGCTCGACAAGGCGCAGGAACTGGGCGTGCAGATCTGGGACGAAGCCAGGCTGCTCGCATTCCTTGCCGGGCATGGGCAATGACTGGCCATGGCGCGGACATGGGCGACTGGCAACCTTCCGCCAGTTTCGAGACGCTGCGCCTGCGCGCGCGGCTCAACGCATGCATCCGCGCGTTCTTCGCCGAGCGCGACGTGATCGAGGTTGAAACGCCGGTGATGTCGGTGGCGGGCAATACCGACCCGAACATCGCCTCGTTCCACCTCCAGTTCAGCGGTCGTACCGACGGCGCACCGCGCACGCGCTGGCTGCGCACGTCGCCGGAGTATCCGCTCAAGCGATTGCTGGCGGCGGGCTTCGGCGACTGCTACGAACTTGGACGCGTGTTCCGCGACGGCGAAGCCGGCGGACGCCACAACCCCGAGTTCACCATGCTCGAGTGGTATCGCCTCGGTTGGGACCATCAGCGCCTGATCGATGAAACCGCGCAGCTGGTGCAGACGGCGTTGGCGCTGGTGGGTCGGACCGCAGCATTGAAGCGTGTTGGCTATCACGAGCTCTATCGCGAGCGGTTGGGTATCGATCCGCATACCGCACCGGTCGCACAACTGCAGGCCGCCCTCGGCGATGTGGTGATCGATCCGGCCGGTTTGACCCGCGACGACTGGCTCGACCTGCTGATGACGCATCGGCTGCAGCCTTCCCTTGCGCCCGACCAGCTGCTGGCCGTGCACGACTATCCGGCCTCGCAATGCGCGCTGGCGCGGCTGGGCGAACGCGAAGGCGTGGCAGTGGCCGAGCGTTTCGAGCTCTATCTGGGGCCGCTGGAGCTGGCCAACGGCTACCACGAGCTGGCCGACGCAGCCGAGCAGGGGCAGCGCTTCGATCGCGACCTTGCGCTGCGACGCGAACGTGGCGATGTGTCGCCGCCGCGTGACGAGCGCCTCCTGCAGGCCCTGCAGGCGGGCTTCCCGCATTGCGCCGGCGTCGCCATGGGCGTGGACCGCCTGTTGATGGCCATGCTCGGCAGCGCCCGGATTGCCGATGTGGTGACCTTCGACTTCGCTCGCGCCTGAGCGACACGATCCAGGCCACACGAAAAATTAAGGAAGAACTGGATGTTTGTTTTCATCCGGACGGTTTAGAGTGGCCGCGTGAACTCAGGGGTGCACGATGCGCGGCTGGTCGCCTTCGACTTGCTTCTTCGCACTACTCGTACTGCTGGCCGCCGCTGACACCAGGGCACAGGACACGGGCGGCCGTTTCTATGGCGACCGGGTCGTGCGCTGCGAGTCCAAGGGCGGACAGGCGCATCTGTGTCCCGTGGATGTCCGCGGTGGCGTGCGCATGCTGCGCTCGCTGTCGAAGTCGGACTGCACCGAAGGGCAGAGCTGGGGCCTCAACGACACGGGTATCTGGGTCAGGGATGGATGCCGCGCCGAATTCGTCCTGGGTTACGGCGGCAGCGTCGGCAGCGGCTATGGCGCGCGCACCATCCGCTGTGAATCGCGCGGCAACCGTTGGCAGCATTGCGATGCCGACACGAGCGCAGGCGCCGAGCTGGTCCGGCAGCTGTCGAAGAATCCGTGCATCAAGGGCGACAACTGGGGCGCCGACAACCGCGGTGTCTGGGTGTCGGGCGGATGCCGCGCCGAGTTCCGGATGATGGCAGTGGTCGCGGTGCAGGCGCCGCCGGGCAAGATCGTCCGCTGCGATTCGACCGACAAGCTGCCCCGGCATTGCCCGGCCACCACCGAGGGCGGGGCGGTTCGGCTGTTCCGGCAACTGTCGCGCGCCGCCTGCGTCGAGGGGCGCAGCTGGGGTGTCGACCAGAACGGGATCTGGGTCGAGGACGGATGCCGCGCCGAGTTCGAGGTTCGCCGCAAGGAAGACCTCAGCGGCGGCTGAATGGCCGCCATCGACGGCCGCCGGGTGAAGCAATCGTTAAGCTGCCTTCGTTAGAGTGAGATCAACCTCAAACGACGGAGCTGTCATGACCCCGTACTTGCCCAAGGGCCTCGGGATTCTGGCTGTGCTTGCAGCGGCAACCGTGGCCACTCCGGCCGCGGCGCAATACAACAACGGCTACGAAAACGCGCAGACCGTCCGCTGCGACTCGAACGACAACCGCTACCGCCAATGCGCCGCCGACACGCGTTCGGGTGCGCGGCTGCTGCGCCAGTACTCCAAGACCGCCTGTGTCGAGGGTCGCACCTGGGGCTACGACCGCAGCGGCGTGTGGGTGGATGGTGGCTGCCGCGCCGAGTTCGTCCTGACCCGTGGTGGCCAGGGCGGCGGCTGGGGCGGCGGCAACGGCGGCAACGGTGGCAACGGAACTGGCACCAGCGTGCGCTGCGATTCCAACGACAACCGCTACAAGCAGTGCCAGCTCGACGGCCGCAACGCCACCCTGGTTCGCCAGTACTCCAAATCGCCGTGCATCGAGGGCCGCACCTGGGGCACCGGTCGTGGTTTCGTCTGGGTCGACGGCGGCTGCCGCGCAGAGTTCGCCAGCGGCTACGGCGGCGGCCATGGTGGCAATGGCGGATGGAACGGAGGTAACGGGGGCGGTGGCTGGAATGGTGGCGGCGCGCAGGCGCAGAACCTCTACTGCGGCTCCGACGATCGCCGCCAGCGCCGTTGCAACGTGACCATCCGCCGCGACGCACGCCTGGTCCGCCAAGCCTCCAAGGCGCCCTGTATCGAAGGCCAGAGCTGGGGTTGGGACCGCAACGGCGTGTGGGTGAGCAACGGCTGCCGCGGCGACTTCAGCGTCCTGTAACGCGCTCCGCCGATTCCTGCTCCCCTTTGCCGGTCGCGAAAGGGGGGCCGGGAAGGGGTGCAGTTCGCTAAACTGCACCGCATGAACACCATCGATTTCGACCGCTACGACCGCATCCGCCCGATCCGCTGGACCGGCCAGGCCCTGGAGCTGCTCGACCAGCGCAAGCTGCCATTCGTGGTCGAGTACGTCACCTGCAGCGACAGCGCTGCCGTGGCCGAAGCCATCCACGCCCTGACCGTGCGCGGTGCGCCGGCGATCGGCATCGCGGCCGCATGGGGCGTCGTGCTGGCGGCGCGTGACGTCGAAGCGGCCGATGGCGCGCAGGCCGCGGGCGTGCTCGAACCTGCAATGCAACAGCTCAATGCGGCGCGACCGACCGCGGTGAACCTGGCCTGGGCACTGGCGCGGATGCGCCGGACCCTGCTCGCCGCCGGCGCCGACTGGCGCGACGTGATCGAACGCGAAGCGCAGGCCATCGCCGATGAGGACCTGGCCGCGAACCGGCGCATGGGCGCGCTGGGCGCAGCGCTGATCGCGCCTGGCAGCGGCGTGCTGACCCACTGCAACACCGGTTCGCTCGCAACCGCCGGTTTCGGTACTGCGCTGGGCGTGATCCGCGCCGGCGTGGCCGAGGGCAGGATCGACAAGGTCTTTGCCGGTGAAACCCGTCCCTGGTTGCAGGGCGCGCGCCTGACCGTCTGGGAGCTGCAGCAGGACGGCATCGTCCCGACCCTGATCGCCGACTCCGCGGCATCGCACCTGATGAAGACCGGCGACGTGCAGTGGGTCGTGGTCGGCGCCGACCGCATCTGCGCCAATGGCGACACCGCCAACAAGATCGGCACCTACCAGCTGGCCATCGCGGCGCGCCACCACGGCCTCCGGTTCATGGTCGTGGCGCCGTCCTCGACGGTCGACATGGAGACCGCGTCTGGCGATGCCATCCACATCGAGGAACGCGATCCCGGCGAGCTGTTTGCCGTGGGCGGGGTGCGTACCGCAGCCGAACAGGTCGGAGCCTGGAACCCGGTCTTCGACGTCACGCCACACGAGCTGATCGACGCGATCGTTACCGAGCGCGGGGTGATCGAGCGCCCCGACGCGGCGGCGATGAAAGCCGCCTTCGGCTGACGCTTCGCGCAGCCCGGGCAAGACCAGCGCACCCGGGTCGGGGCCCGCCGCCGGACCTTGGCCGTCCGCGCCTGCAACTGGCCAATAAATCGACTTGAAAAACCCCCGCAACTGCTTGTTTCTGCGTGGGAATCGGGCAGCGGGCAGACCCCGTTCCGTGCTATGATTTCGTGTCCATTTGAAGCTGCCGCTGATGGGCCGGAAATCTGGCCCGTCGCGTCGTACCCCAGGCAGTCATTCAGACGTGATGCCCGACCGCAGTCGTCGCTGCGGACAACCAACGAACGGAAACCTGATGGCCGAACTCGCCAAGGAAATCATCCCGGTAAATCTCGAAGACGAGATGCGCCGCAGCTACCTCGATTACGCCATGAGC
>DATDBI010000275.1:0-8604 GCA_036524915.1 Lysobacter sp.
CTTGTCGAGCAGTTCCTTCGGCATCGCCGCGCCGGTCTGGTAGTGCTTGGCGTAGTTGGCCAGGATCGACGGCCAGTCGGCCCACATCTCGTTGACCTGCGACGGATACTCGACGAAGTCACGCGGCACGCTGGTGCCGGAGAAGTAGGGGTACTCGACGTTCGAGAACATGCCATGCAGCGCGTGGCCGAACTCGTGGAACGCCGTCGTCACTTCATCCCACGTCATCAGCGTCGGCTTGCCTTCCGACGGCTTGGGGATGTTGAGGTGGTTGGCCACCACCGGCTTGAAGCCGCTCAGCGCGGACTGGTCGACGTAGGAGTTCATCCACGCACCGCCACGCTTGGAGTCACGCGCGTACGGATCGAAGATGAAGATCGCCAGCTGCGAACCGTCCTCATTGAACACGTCGTACACCCAGGTGTCGGCGTGGTACTTGGGCAGGTCGGTGCGCTCCTTGAACTTCAGGCCGTACAGCTGGCCGGCGGCGAAGAACACGCCGTTCTCCAGCACGTTCTTCATCTCGAAGTACGGCTTGAGCTGCGACTCGTCGAACGCGTACCTCTCCTGGCGGACCTTCTCGGTATAGAAGGACCAGTCCCACGGCTCGAGCTTGAAGGTCGGCTGGCCCTTGGCCTTCTGTTCCTTGTCGATCATCGCCTGCAGGTCGGCGCCCTCGCGCTCGGCGTTGGCGACCGCAGCCGGAGCGAGCTGACCGAGCATGCTGTTGACGGCCTCGGGCGACTTGGCGGTCTCGTCTTCGAGCACGTAGGCCGCGTAGTTCGGGTAACCCATGATCTTGGCGCGCTCGGCACGCAGCTTGGTGACCTGGGAGACGATGGCGGTGTTGTCGAACTCGTTGCCGCGGCTGCCGCGGGCGATCGAGGCCTTGTGCAGGCGCTCGCGCAGCGCGCGGTTGGTCAGCGATGCCTCCGGCGGCTGGCCGGTGGTGTTGAGCAGGGCAATCACGTACTTGCCGTCGAGCTTGCGCGCCTTGGCAGCGGCGGCGGCCGAGGCGATCTGTTCGTCGGTCAGGCCGTCGAGCTCTTCCTTGGTGTCAACCACGATCGCGGAGGCATTCACTTCCGCCAGCACGTTCTGGCTGAACTTCGTGCCCAGCGCGGCCAGTTCGGAATTGATTGCCTTGGTGCGGGTCTTGTCGGCTTCCGACAGGTTGGCGCCGGAACGGACGAAATCGGTGTAGTAGCGCTCGATCAGGCGCACGCCCTGGGCGTCGAGGCCGAGCGTGGTGCGGGTGTCGTACAGCGCCTTGACGCGCGCGAACAGCTTGGCGTTGAGGTTGATCGCGTCACGGTGCGCCGAGAACTTCGGTGCGTACGTGCCCTGCAGCTTCTCGCGGGTCGGGTTGGTGTCGGTGCCGACCAGGTTGAAGAACACCGTGGTGGCGCGACCGAGGGTGCGACCGGACTTCTCCATCGCGATGATGGTGTTGTCGAAGGTGGGCTTCTCCGCGCTGTTGGCGATCGCATCGATCTCCTTCAACTGCTCGGCCATGCCGGCATCGAAGGCGGGCGCGAAGTCGGCGTCCTTGATCTTGTCGAACTGCGGGTAGTGCAGGGCCAGCGGAGAGTCGCTGAAGAACGGGTTCACGCTGTTGGGCTGCTGGGCTTGCGCGCTCACTGACGTATCTGCCTTGGGAGTCTTGGCATAGGTGGGGGCGGTTGCGCTCAATGCCACGGCCAGGGCCAGCGCGAGAGGGTGCTTCATTGGACTGAAACCTCGTCAAAGGGAGCCCGCAGCCTACCCGATGGGGGGCAATTGGACCCCTGACGAAAGGCATGGGCTGACAAACGGCCCGGGCCGGCACAGGCTGGCTACACTTCAGGCAAGGGCCGCCCGACGGCCCAATGCCTCAAGCGCCATCCAAATCCCAGGGGAATTCCGAATGACCGTCACCACCCGCGCCGCCTTGACCCGCAGCCTGCTCCTGGGCTTCGGCCTGCTGGGCCTGAGCCAGACGGCCATGGCCGCCGAAACCCTGCGCTATGTTGCCCTGGTCGATGGCGGCAAGCAGGCCGGCCACCAGGTGGTGACCGTGCGCGACGACGGCACCACCAGCGTCGACTTCCTCTTCAAGGACAACGGCCGCGGCCCGGAACTGAAGGAGGAGTACACCCTCGCCGCAGACGGCACTTACGCCCGCTATCACGTCAAGGGCACCTCGACCTTCGGTGCCCCGATCGACGAGACCTTCGACCGCAAGGGCGACCGGGCCGAGTGGAAGTCGAACTCGGACCAGGGCCAGCAGAACGTCTCGGGCACCGCGCTGTACTCGCCGCTGGGCGGTTCGCCGGCCGGGTTCTCGGTGGCACTCAATGCGCTGTCGCAGCGCGCCGACGGCAAGCTTCCGCTGATCCCGAGCGGCACGCTGACGTCGCGCAAGGTGGCCGAAGCACAGGTCCAGTGCGGCGCCGCCCAGCGCCAGGTGCAACTGGTGGCGGTGACCGGCGTCGGCCTCACCCCGACGTTCGCCTGGGCGACCACGGATGCCAAGCCCCGCCTGTTCGCCTACATCTACCCGGGCTTCCTGCAGCTGATCGAAGACGGATGCCAGGCCGGCGCCGATGCGCTGGAGGCCCGCCAGAAGCAGGCCGAGGCCGAGGCGCTGGTCGACCTCGCCAAGCGCCTGGGTCATCCGCTTGCCGGTGCCACCCTGATCCGCAATGCGCGCGTGTTCGACAGCGAACACGCAGCCCTGGGCGCGGCCAGCGACGTGCTGGTCAAGGACGGCAGGATCGTCTCGGTGACGGCGGCCGGGCAGGGCGGCAAGGTGAAGGCCGACAACATCATTGACGCCGGCGGCAAGGTGCTGCTGCCGGGGTTGTTCGACATGCATGGCCACGTCGGCCGCTGGGACGGCGGACTCAACCTCGCCGCCGGCGTGACCACCGTGCGCGACATGGGCAACGACAACGCCACGCTCCAGCAGATGCTGGTGGAGATCAAGGAAGGCACGCTGATGTCCCCGGACGTCGTGCCCGCCGGCTTCATCGAAGGCGAGAGCAAGTACTCCGCGCGCAACGGCTTCGTGGTCAAAAACCTGGACGACGCGAAGAAGGCGGTCGACTGGTACTCCGAGCACGGGTATCCGCAGATCAAGATCTACAACTCCTTCCCGAAGGACGTGCTCAAGGACACCGTCGCCTATGCGCACGGCAAGGGCATGCGTGTCAGCGGCCACGTGCCGGCGTTCCTGCGCGCGCAGGACGTGGTCGACGACGGCTTCGACGAGATCCAGCACATCAACCAGCTGATGCTGAACTTCTTCGTCGACGACAAGACCGACACGCGCACGCTGGCGCGCTTCTACCTGCCCGCTGAAAAGACCGCTGGCCTGGACCTGGACAGCAAGCCGGTGCAGGACTTCATCAAGACGCTCGCGTCCAAGCAGGTGGTGATCGACCCGACCCTGGCCACGTTCGAGTTCCTGCACCAGCGCAACGGCGAGATGTCGCCGATCGTCGCCGACGTCGCCGATCACCTGCCGCCGGACATCCAGCGCGGCCGCCGCGTCGCCGAGATGAACATCCCCGACGATGCGACCGCCGATCGCTACAACCGCTCCTACGCCAAGATGGTCGAGTTCGTCGGCCGGGCCTACAAGGCCGGCGTGCCGATGGTGGCAGGCACCGACGAGATGGTCGGATTCACGCTGCAGCGCGAGCTCGAGTTGTACGTGCAGGCCGGCCTGACCCCGTCCCAGGCCCTGCAGGTCGCGACCTGGAACGGCGCCAAGTACAGCCGCACGCTGGCCGAGCGGGGGTCTGTCACCCCCGGAAAGCGCTCCGATATCGTGCTGATCGACGGCGATCCGACCAGCAACATCGCCGATATCCGCAATGTGGCCCTGGTCCTCAAGGGATCGACGGCGTACTACCCCAGCGAGATCCATGAGGCGCTGGGGATCAAGCCGTTCGTGCCGGCGGTGAAGGTCAGCGCGGCGCGCTGATCCCTCTCCCTGGCGCCTGCGGCGCCTGTCCCTCTCCCACAAGGGGAGAGGGCAACCCCTCCCGAAGCCTTGAGCTCTCCTGAAGCGCTCCCTCTCCCCTTGTGGGAGAGGGACAGGCCGCGCCAGCGGCCAGGGAGAGGGGCAGGCGTACGCACAAGTACGGCCCTTTAACAGTCTGGTAACATTCGGCCGTCATGTCAGCCGCCGTGGCGCGGGACGGGTCCGCGTCGAGGTCGTCAGGGGACGACCTGAGTCCACGTATCGCCGCATTGCGCATGTCGGAGAGGGGCATGTCGGTGCGTCGGCCTTCGAATCCTTGGCGTCCCATCTTGACGCTGCCCATCGAGACCGCTCAATGCCTTCCATGCCGCTTGCACGCAAGCTTCCCCGTCACGCCCTGACCGTCGCCATCGCCCTGATGCTGCCGGCGCAGGTCGCTTTCGCGCAGGATGCGCAGACCACGACCGACTCCGCCCAGGCCGCGACCACCCAGCCCACCAACGGCAAGTCCACCACGCTGGAGACCATCGAGGTCACCGCCCAGCGCAAGGTCGAGAACCTGCAGGACGTGCCGGTATCGGTCTCCACGCTCAACGCCGAGCAGCTCGACGTGCTCGGTTCGGGCGGCAACGACGTCCGTTTCCTGTCCGGCCGCGTGCCCAGCCTCAACATCGAGTCGTCGTTCGGCCGCGCGTTCCCGCGTTTCTACATCCGCGGCTACGGCAACACCGATTTCCGCCTCAACGCCTCGCAGCCGGTCTCGCTGGTCTATGACGAAGTCGTCCAGGAAAACCCGATCCTCAAGGGCTTCCCGGTGTTCGACCTCGACCGCGTCGAAGTGCTGCGCGGCCCGCAGGGTTCGCTGTTCGGCCGCAACACCCCGGCCGGCGTGGTCAAGTTCGAGTCGGTGCGCCCGTCGCAGGACTTCGGCGGCTACGGCAAGCTCGGCATCGGCAGCGACAACATGGTCAACTTTGAAGGTGCCGTCGGCGGTGGCCTGACCGAGAACTGGTCGGCACGCGCTTCGGCGATCTTCCAGCGCCGCGACGACTGGGTCGAGAACACCTACCCGGGTCCGAACGACGGCTTCGAGGGCTACGACGAGTCGGCCGGCCGCGTGCAGTTCCTGTACGAGGGCGAGTCCTTCGAGGCGCTGCTCAACGCGCATGCGCGTCACCTCAACGGCACCGCGCGACTGTTCCGCGCCAACATCATCAAGCCCGGCACCAACGACCTGGTCGACGGTTTCGATGAGGACAAGGTGTCGGTCGACGGCCTCAACCACTCCGAGCTCGACAGCCAGGGCGCCAGCGCCCGCCTGACCTGGGACATCGGCGACTACCTCCTGCACTCGATCACCGGCTATGAGTCGGTCGAGACCTACAGCCGCGGCGACATCGACGGCGGCTTCGGCGCGGTGTTCCTGCCGGTGTCCGGCCCGGGCGTGATTCCGTTCGCATCCGAAACGGCCGACGGCATCCCGTCGCACTCGCAGTTGACGCAGGAATTCCGCATCGAGTCCGACTTCGACAGCGCGTGGAACTGGCAGGCCGGCCTGTTCTACTTCAACGAAGACTACGACGTCGAAAGCTTCAGCTACGACTCGCTCGCCGGCGGCATCCAGGACGGCTACGAGCGCGTCAACCAGACCAACGATTCGTGGGCGGTGTTCGCGGCGACCACCTGGGACGTCAACGACGCATTCCAGCTGCGCGCCGGCGTGCGTTACACCTGGGACGACAAGGACCTGAACGTCGAAGAGTACTGGCAGACCGGTTTCGCGCCGTGCGTGCTGGCCCAGAAGTGCACCATCCAGCAGCTGGCGGCGTTGGAGCCCGATGGCGACCTGCGCGAATCGACCGAAGACAAGAAGTTCAGCTGGGACCTGTCGGCCACCTACGAAATCAATGACGACGTGAACCTGTACGGTCGCGCCGCCACCGGCTACCGCGGCAGCAGCATCCAGGCCGCGGGCGCGTTCAACGGCATGTCGATCGCCGGTCCCGAGACCTCGACCTCGTTCGAGGCGGGCGTCAAGGCCGACCTGTGGAACAAGCGCGCGCGCATCAACGCCGGCGTCTTCTACTACGAGGTCAAGGACCAGCAGCTCACCGCGGTTGGTGGCGATACCGGCAACGCCAACATCCTGCTCAACGCCGACAAGTCGACCGGCCAGGGCTTCGAGCTGGACTTCCAGGCTTACCTGGCCGACGACCTGCTGCTGACCCTGGGCAGCAGCTACAACGACACCGAGATCAAGGACCCCGATCTCACCGTCGCGCCGTGCGCGGCCTGCACCGTGACCGATCCGCTGATCGCCGGCGCTGCCCTGATCGACGGCAACGTCCTGCCGCAGGCACCGAAGTGGAACCACAGCCTGACCGTCCGCTGGGGCATCCCGATGGACAACGGCGGTGAGTTCTACGCCTACACCGACTGGGTCTACCGCAGCGAAGTGAACTTCTTCCTGTACGACTCGGTCGAGTTCACCGGCAAGTCGCTGACCGAGGGCGGCCTGCGCCTGGGTTACATGTGGGACTACGGCAAGTACGACATCGCCGTGTTCGGCCGCAACATCACCGACGAGGTGCAGGTGGTCGGCGGCATCGACTTCAACAACCTGACCGGCTTCATCAACGAGCCGCGCACGGTCGGCGTCGAGTTCAAGGCCGGGTTCTAAGCGATTGGCCTGACGGTTGCTGCAAACGCGTGACACCGACAACGCCGGGCCAGTCCCGGCGTTGTCGTTTTTGCTGCCATGCCAACGTTTTCAGATTCCAGATGCCCGCCCCCGGCGCTATGCTCAGGGCCACGACCCCGGAGTCTCCCCCATGACGACCGCCTTCGACTTCAGCGCCACCGACATCGAGGGCCAGCCCCGGCCGCTGGCCGATTTCCGCGGCAAGGTCCTGCTGATCGTCAACACCGCCTCCCAGTGCGGCTTCACCCCCCAGTACACGGGCCTGGAGAAGCTTTCGCGCGACTTTGGCGGACGCGGCCTGGCCGTGCTCGGCTTCCCCTGCGACCAGTTCGGCCACCAGGAGCCCGGGGACGAGGCCGAAATCCGCAACTTCTGCTCCCTGAACTACGACGTCACCTTCCCGATGTTCGCCAAGATCGAGGTCAACGGCGACGGCGCCCATCCCTTGTGGAAGTGGCTGAAGGACGAAAAGGGTGGCATCCTCGGCATCGATGCCATCAAGTGGAACTTCACCAAGTTCCTGGTCGGACGGGACGGCCGGGTCATCAAGCGATACGCTCCGACCGAGAAGCCCGAGTCGATAGCGAAGGACATCGAAGCCGCATTGGGGTGATGCCATGCTCAGGCAGGTCTTGCAGACGGAATTGCAGGTCGATATCGAGGACCACGACTTTGGTCTGCGCGTCCATGTGAGCGGCGAGGAAAACCTCGACAACACGCTCGCGTACTGGCGCGAGATCATGCCACGACTGGAAGGGGCGCAGGGCAACGGCGTGCTGCTGGTCGACGAGCTGTCAGGGGAGGCCATGCAGGAGCTGGAATGGCTCGAGCTGGTGCTTGCCCTGGAATACGCGCGCCTGTGGCGCTACCGCATCGCCCACGTCAAACCGCGCGGCCTGCAGGACGTCGAGTACTGCGCGCTGTACGCGCGCGATGCCGGCGTCGATGCCGCCGTGTTCACCAGTGAGGTCGAAGCCGAGCGCTGGCTGCGCCGCGCCCGTACCACCGTGCCCGCCTGAGCGCGGGCACGTCTGCCCCGGCGCGCGCTTACTTTTCGACGAACGCCCGTTCGAACACGTACTGACCCGGCACGCCGATGCGCGGCGCCGCGGCGAAACCGCGACCATCCAGGATGCTGCGGAAATCGGCCAGCATCTGCGGGCTGCCGCAGATCATCGCGCGGTCGTGCTGCGGATCAAGCGCCTCGATGCCCAGGTCCTGCATCATCCGGCCGCTGTCGAACAGCTCGGTCAGGCGGCCCCGGTGGTCATTGCCATCGAAGGTGAAGTCTTCACGGGTCACTGCCGGGTAGTACTTGAGCTTGGCGGCGATCTGCTCGCCGAGGAACTCGTGCCGCGGCAGTTCATTGACGAAGTAGTCGCGGTAGGCAAGGTCGTGCGCGTTGCGGACACCGTGGGTGAGGATCACCCGGTCGAAGCGCTCGTAGGTTTCCGGGTCCTTGATCACCGCCAGCCAGGGCGCCAGGCCGGTGCCGGTGCCAAGCAGGTAGAGGTTCCGGCCGGCATGGAGGTCGTGGATCAGGAGGGTGCCGGTCGGCTTGCGGCCGATCAGGACCTTGTCGCCGGGCTGGATCGACTTCAGGCGCGAGGTCAGTGGCCCGTTCGGCACCTTGATGCTGAAGAACTCCAGCTGCTCTTCCCAGTTCGCACTGGCGATGGAGTAGGCGCGCAGCAGCGGGCGCAGCGAACCGTCCGCCTGCGGCACGTCCAGTCCGATCATCACGAACTGGCCGTTCTCGAAGCGGAAACCGTCGTCGCGGGTGGTGGTGAAACTGAAGTAGTCGTCCGTCCAGTGACGGACATCCAGCACCGTTTCGGTGCCAAACGCGGAAGACATGCCGGTGCTTGGGGGAGGTGACCGGCCGGCATTGTAGCCGATCACGCCAAGCTGAGACTGATTCTCATCTTGCTGG
>DATDBI010000276.1:0-6539 GCA_036524915.1 Lysobacter sp.
CGCCTCCCGACGCAGTTCCTTCACCTCGTCGGAGGTCGCCGCACGCGCCGTGTCGCCGGCGAGCCGGCGCTTGCCGGCGTCGAGGAACTCCTTCGACCAGCCGTAATACATCGATGAGGCGATCCCCTCGCGCCGGCACAGTTCGGCGATACTCTCTTCGCCGCGCACCCCTTCCAGCACGATGCGGATCTTCTCTTCGGCCGAGAACTGCCGACGCGTCGCTCGGCGGATATCCTTCACGACCTGCTCTGCCGGTGCTTTCTCCGGCCCGGAGTTCGCTGGCGCGGTCCTTCGGTTCTGTCTCATCTGCGCTCCTGAATGGCTGCGATGATCCAGAAATCCTCCCTTCCCGAAAACACCTAAATGGTCTCAAGGGCGCTGACTGCAGACAGCTTCGACAGCATCTTCCACCTCGCCGCGATCCTGACCCTCGATGCGGAAGCCGACCCCGAGGCCGCCTTCGCGGCCAATGTGGCGGCCATCGGCCGGTTGCTGCCGCGGCAAGCCGGGCGGCGACCGCGCTTCGTCCTCGCCAGCTCGATCGCCGTGTTCGGAGGCCGGCTGCCGGAGTTCGTCGATGACGACGTCCGGCCGCGGCCTGCTACGACCTACGGCACGCACAAGGCCATCGCCGAACTGATGCTGGCCGACGTGAGCCGCAGGAGAGAGGTCGATGCGCGCTGCCTGCGCCTGCCGATCGTCCTCGTGAGACCAGGAGCTGCGACACCGGCCGTCTCGGATCGTATCGCCGCGATCATCCGTGAGCCACTCTCGGGGCGGGATGTGCTTTGCCCGCTGGCGGGCGACACAGTTATTCCGATCGCATCGGCAGGCGCAGTTTGCCGGTCGCTGATCGCGCTGCATGACGTTCCGACAGCGGCGTTACCGGTCGACCGCGCGCTCAATCTCCCCTCGCTCAGCGCCAGCATCGCCGAGATCGTGGCAGCCGTCGGCGAAGCGCGGGGCAAAGACGCCGGCCGCATCCGGATCGCGCCCGATCCGGCGCTCCAGGCGATCGTCGACGGCTGGCCGCGGCGGCTGGTTTCTTCAAACGCGAGCGCGCTCGGACTCCAGGCCGATGCTTCGGTCGTCGATGTCATCGCCGATCATCTCGCGGATGCAAAGGGCATGAACGATGGCCGCGGCTGACATCTGCATCATCGGCGCCGGCTCGTCCGGCATGGTCGTGGCCAAGGCGCTGCGCGAACGCGGGCTCAGCTATGACTGCTTTGAAAAGGGCTCCGACATCGGCGGGATGTGGCGCTACGAGAACGACAACGGCCTGTCCTCCGCCTATGCCAGTCTTCATATCGACACCAGCCGCGAGAACCTCGGCCATTCGGATTTCCCGATCGCGGGCGACCAACCGGATTTCCTCTCCCACGATGCCTTCCTGCGCCATCTCGAGGCTTATGCCGACCATTTCGGCCTTCGCGACGGCGTCACGTTTAGAACCAGCGTCGAACAGGTGGAGCGCGATGGCGAAGGCTGGAACGTTCGGCTGTCGAGCGAGGAGACGCGGCGCTATCGCGCCGTAGTCGTCGCGAACGGGCATCTCTGGGACCCGCGCTGGCCGCACTTTCCCGGCACTTTCGCTGGGCAGGTCAGCCATTCCCATCACTACCGCACGGCCGCGCCCTTTGAGGGAAAGCATGTGCTCGTCGTCGGACTTGGCAATTCCGCGGTCGACATCGCCGTCGACCTCTGTCGGCGTGCCCGCAACGTCACAATCTCGACGCGCCGCAGCGCCTGGATCATGCCGAAATACCCGATGGGTATCCCGATCGACCGCTGGTCGGCCTTCCTATCGCGCCGGCTGCGGCTGCCGACGCGGCTCACGCGGATACTGATGGCGCGGCTCGTCCGTCTCGCGATCGGCGACCAGCGCCGCTTCGGCGTCCGCCGTCCGGAGCATCCGATGTGGCGCGAGCATGCCACGCTGAGCCAGGATTTGCTGCCGGCGATCGGGCATGGCCGTATCGCGATGAAGCCGAACGTCGCGGAGTTGGCCGGCGAGGAGATCGTCTTCACGGACGGGTCGCGCCGGCAATTCGATGCCATGATTTATGCTACCGGTTATCGGACGAGCTTCCCGTTCCTCGGAAAGGAAATCGTCGGAGCCGGCGGGGAGCCGCCACCGCTTTACCGGCGGATCGCTAGCGTTGAGCATGCGGGCCTGTTCTTCGCCGGGCTTGTCCAACCGATCGGACCGACGATCCCCCTGGTCGAAATCCAGGCGCGCTGGATCGCAGCCGTCCTTGCCGGCGCCTTGACATTGCCATCGCCGCACCACCAGCGCGCCGAGATGGCTGCCCATCGCGAGCAGCAGCGACGGACCTATCTCGACACTGCTCGCTATGCGCTGGAGGTCGACTTCAAAACCTATGCGACGGCGTTGCGCGGCGACCTCGCCGCTGCGACGGTGACGCTTCCGCAAACGGGCCGCGAGCGCTCGACGGGGGGAGGGACATGACAAACCAGCGCTGGAAGCGGCGGCCGCATGGCTCGAACTGGGGCGATTTCGGGCCCGACGATCAGCTCGGTCGGCTTAACCTGATCATTCGCGAGAAGCGGTTGCAGGGCCTCGCCGAGGCGACCGAGGGAATCTCGTTCTGCCTGAGCCTGCCGCTCGACCGGCCGGGCGGCAACATCCTGAGTCCGCGGCGCTTTCCCCCAGCGCTGCGCCCGACGATCCGGGACAACCGCCCCAATTTCAACTGCGTGCTTGTCGGCGACGAGAGCGACTGCACCGACGTCTTCAACGACGATCTCGCGATCCTCTACCTGCAATACTCGACGCAATGGGACAGCCTCGCCCATGTCGGCGCCCAGTTCGACGCCGACGGCGACGGCATCGCCGAGCGCGTCTACTATAACGGGTTCCGCGCGGGAGCCGAGATTATTGGCCCCACGGAGGTCGTTGATGCCGGCCCCGCCGGGCAGGCCAGCACCTCGAGCGCGCGGGCGCTAGGGATCGAGACCATGGCCGCCCACGGCATCCAGGGGCGCGCCGTCATGGTGGATTTGCGCGCGCATTTCGGGGATGAGCGCCGGCTCGTCGGCTATGACGACCTCATGGGGGTTCTCAAGGTCGACGATGTCACGGTCGAGTCGGGGGATGTGCTGTGCTTCCACACCGGCTTCGCCCAGCGCGTTCTCGAAATGGCGGCGCCGGACCCGGCCGTTCTGCTCGGAACCTGCTGCGTCCTGAACGGGCGCGATCGCCGCCTGCTGGACTGGATCAGCCAGAGCGGCGTCGCCGCCATCGCTGCAGACAATTTCGCCGTCGAGGCGGTGCCTGCTTCCGCCGGCGCAGACAAGTGCTGCTCGAGCCTGCCGCTGCATGAGCACTGCCTGTTCAAGAACGGAATCCCGCTCGGCGAGCTCTGGCACCTGACTCCATTGGCCACGTGGTTGCGGGAGCGGGGTCGGTCGCGTTTCTTTTTGACCGCGCCGCCGCTCCGTCTGCCGGGCGCTGTGGGCTCGCCGGTCACGCCGATCGCGACCGTCTGAACAAGAGAATGAGGTTAACCTGATGGCCAGCAAGGAACGGGTCCTCATCACTGGCTCGGCCGCCGGCATCGGCCGCGCCACGGCCGAGCGCTGCCAGGCCGAAGGATACGAGGTCATCGGTATCGACCGCGACGGCGACGGAATTAGGGCTGACCTGTCCGATCCCGAGGCCACGGCCGCCGCGCTTTCAGAAGCCTTGCGAGGCGGGACAATCACCCGGCTGGTCAACAACGTCGGCATCGTGCGGCCGGGACCGGTCGAGGAGCAGAGCTTCGCGGACCTCGACCTCGCCGTCTCGCTGAACCTGCGCTGCAGCCTCCAATGTCTGCAGGCGCTTCTGCCGGGTATGAAACAGGAAAGCTTTGGCCGGGTCGTCAACATCGCGTCGAGGGCGGCGCTCGGCAAGGAGAGGCGCAGCGTCTATGCGGCGACCAAGGCAGGGCTGATCGGGATGGCCAAGGTCTGGGCGCTCGAACTGGGCAACCATGGCATCACCGCCAACAGCATCGGGCCCGGGCCGATCCGCACTGAGTTGTTCGAGCGTGCCAATCCGGCCGGAAGCCAGACGACGCAGGCGATCCTCGACGCCGTCCCGGTTGGGCGGATGGGCGAACCTGAAGATATTGCCCACGCTGTCGCCTTCCTACTCGACGCGCGCAGCGGCTTCATCTCCGGGCAAACACTATTTGTCTGCGGTGGAATGACCGTTGGTGCGGCCGGAAATTGAAGACCGCCGAGTGGTCTGGACCGCCACTTAGCCGAGCAGGAAACCAGCGGCTCCCCGGTAGGTGGAGGCTTCAGGGCGCCACAGGACTAAGCCGCTCTCGCGGCAGGGCGCTGCGGCGCGTCAGCGCTGAGATTTCGCATGTGAGGCGCTGCATTCGAGGATTTCGGGGTCGTTTCCCCTGATCCTTGGAGGCTTCCATGACCGATGCCGTCACCGTCAGTCCGCTGCGCCAGCGGATGATCGAGGACATGACCATCCGCCGGTTTGGCGAGCACACGCAGCGCGACTATGTCCGGCAAGTCCGTGAGTTCACGGCCTTCCTCGGCTTGCCGCCAGACCGGGCCGAACCGGAAGATCTGCGGCGCTACCAGCTTCACATGGCTTCGCTCGGCGCGAGCTACGCGCGGATGAACCAGGCCTGCACGGCGCTGCGGTTCTTCTTCCACGTCACGTTGGGCCGGACCGGCTTCGGCGACCGCATGGCGCGGATCCCGACGCCCGATCGCCTGCCGGTGGTACTGGACACCCAGGAGGTGGCGCTGCTGCTGGCGCATGCGCGGAGCCTGAAGGACCGCGCCGCGCTGAGCATCGCCTATGGCTGCGGCCTGCGGGTCTCGGAGATCGCCAACCTCAAGGTCGCCGATATCGACAGCGCCCGCATGCTGATCCGGGTCGAGCAGGGCAAGGGTCGCAAGGACCGCTACGTCATGCTCGCGCCCGACCTGCTCGATCTGCTGCGGCAGTGGTGGCGGGTGAAGCGGCCGCGCGGCTGGCTCTTCCCCGGCCAGCAGCCCGGCCAACCGATCACGTCGCGCCAGCTCAACCGGGCCTGCCATGCCGCAGCCGAGGCCGCCAAGCTCGACAAGCGCGTGTCGATGCACACGCTGCGGCACAGCTTCGCCACGCATCTGCTGGAGCGGAAGACCGATATCCGGGTGATCCAGGTCCTGCTCGGCCACAGGAAGCTCGACACAACCGCCGTCTATACCCGCGTCGCGCTCAAGACCCTGCGCGAGGTGACGAGCCCGCTCGCGCTGCTGGCGCCGCCACCACCGCCATAGCGGCGCCGCGCCGATCATGGCGCGGCCTTCTCTGGAGGTCGCGGATATCCTGAACCGGCATGGCGAGGCCTATCTCGCGCGTCATCGGCTTAGCCGCGGCCAGCTCAAGGTGATGGGTGCGATCCGGGCCTGCCGCACGGCTGCGCTCGGCGGCCATGTCATGGCCTGCGGCGACTGCGATCACGCCACGATCGCCTATAACTCCTGCCGCAACCGGCACTGCCCACGCTGCCAGGGTGCGGCGGCGAAGGACTGGCTCGCGGACCGGCAGGCCGACCTGCTGCCCGTGCCTTACTACCATCTCGTCTTCACCCTGCCGGCGCCGATCGCGGTGATCGCCTACCAGAACAAGGCCGAGCTCTACGGCCTTCTGTTCAAGGCCGCGGCAGAGACGCTCGCCACCATCGCCATCGATCCCCGGCATCTCGGCGCCCGGGTCGGCTTCACCAGCGTGCTGCACACATGGGGGTCGGCGATGACCCATCATCCCCATCTCCACGTCATCGCGCCCGGCGGCGGCCTGTCGCCGGATGGCGCGCGCTGGATCTCGTGCAAGCCCGGCTTCTTCCTGCCCGTGCGCGTGCTCTCGCGGCTGTTCCGACGTCTCTTCCTAGAAGGGCTCGCAGCTCTGCACGGGGCCGGGCGGCTCGCCTTCCATGGCGATCTCGCCCATCTCGCTGAAGCCGATGCCTTCGCCACCCTGCTGGCGCCGCTGCGACGGGCCGACTGGGTCGTCTACGCCAAGCGCCCCTTCGGCGGACCTGAGGCCGTGCTGGCCTATCTCGCCCGCTACACCCACCGCGTCGCCATCGCCAACAGACGCCTCGTCGCCATGGATCGGCACGGGGTCACGTTCCGCTGGAAGGACTATCGCGTCCGCTCGGCCGGCAAGGTCTGGCGCAAGACCATGACGCTGACGGCGCATGAGTTCATCCGCCGCTTCCTGCTTCACGTCCTGCCCGACGGCTTCCACCGCATCCGCCACTACGGCCTGCTGGCCTCCAGTCGACGCGCCGACACCATCGCCCGCATCAGGCATATCATCGCGGCGGCGACGCCGGCCACGACGACGGCAAATCCTGAAGCAGAGATCTCGGCCGAACAATCCGATCCGGTCGATGAGCGGAAGCCTCCTTGCCCCTGCTGCGGTGGCCGCATGATCCTGGTCGAGCGCTTCGCGCCGGGCACGGCCCCGCGAACCATCCTCGCCGTCAGGATCGACACATCATGACGATGGC
>DATDBI010000277.1:0-4511 GCA_036524915.1 Lysobacter sp.
GCTGAACGCCGAAGCCCAGCAGCTGAAGGCCGAAATCGACCGCGTCTCCGAGCAGACCTCCTTCAACGGCACCAAGCTGCTCGACGGCACCTTCACCGACCAGGCCTTCCAGGTCGGCGCCAACCAGGGCGAGACGATCACGGTCTCCGGCATCACGGATGCTTCCTCCGCTGCCCTCGGCACCTGGACGTCGGCCTCGACGACCACCTACACCCAGACGACCGCATCGGCCACGGCCACCGCGTTCGCCACCGGCGTGTCGCTGGACGTCAACGGCGTGACCATCTCGACCGCCGCCGGCGCCGCCGATGCCGCCGCCGCCGCGACCGCGCTCAAGAGCGCCTTCGACACCGCCAAGGCGAACCCGGCCAACACCAGCCTGGCCAACGTCACGATGGCGGCTGACGGCAAGATCACCTCGACCGACAAGAACCTGACGCTGTCCAACGCGACCAACGTCAGCGGCGTCACCGCCGGCACCACCGCCGGTACCGCGACCACCGTCGCTGGCACCGCGCAGACCGGTTTCGCCAGCCTCGACATCTCCACCGTCGACGGCGCCGACGCCGCCATGCTGGCCATGGACGGTGCGCTGAACGCGATCAACACCGCCCGCGCCAACATGGGTGCCGTGCAGAACCGCTTCAGCTCGGTCGTCGCCAACCTCGGTTCGACCTCGGAGAACCTGTCGGCCGCACGCAGCCGAATCCAGGACGCCGACTTCGCTGCTGAAACCGCGAAGCTGACCCGTAACCAGATCCTGCAGCAGGCCGGTACGGCGATGCTGGCCCAGGCCAACCAGGCGCCGCAGGGCGTGCTCAGCCTCCTGCGCTGATGATCCACCCGCATGGCGCGGCTTCGGCCGCGCCATGTGTCGTTTCAAGCGTTTGATCAAGCGGTTTGCTTCACCTTTCCTCTTCAACTTGACCCGCGGAGTGCGCAATGGCTGGGATAAGCAGCGCCGGTATTGGCAGTGGCCTCGACGTCCCGACCCTGGTCGCCCAGCTGGTCGCCAACGAGCGCGCGCCAACCGCGGCCCTGATCGACCGCAGCGAGCGCCAGACCAAGGCGCAGATCTCCGCGCTGGCAACGCTGCGAAATGCCTTCGACGGGCTGCGCACCGCCCTCACCAAACTCACTTCCGACGACTCCGCGCTCGCGCGCAAGGTCAGCGTCCAGGCCGAGGCCGGCTTCAGTGCCAGTGCCGCAGCCGGCGCGGCGACAGGCAACTACCAGGTCGAAGTGCTCGCGCTTGCCACGGCCCACAAGCTGTCGTCGACGGCCTATGCCAAGAGCGACACAGCAGTCGGCACCGGCCAGCTGACGATCGTCAGCGGTGAGACCACGATCAACGTCGACATCGGCGACGACAACAACACCTTGGCCGGCATCCGTGATGCCATCAACCGCGCCGCCGACGGCAAGGGTGTCACCGCCACCATCGTCAATGCCGACGACGGGGCCCATCTTGTGCTGAGCGCCATCCAGAGCGGCGCCGCCAATGCACTGCGCATCACCACCAGCGGAGGCGACGGCGGCCTCGCCGGACTGCGCAACGATCCGCCCAATGCCACCACGATGACGCAGCTCAGCGCTGCGGCCGATGCGCGCATCAAGATCGACGGCCTGGTGCGGTCCAGCGCCAGCAACACCATCACCGACATGCTGCAGGGCGTGACCCTGACCTTGACCAAGGCGTCCGTCGGCACGGTCAAGGAACTCAGCGTGGCCAGCGACCCGGCCGCGCTGCGCAATGCCGCGAAAGGGTTCGTTTCGGCCTACAACGCGTCACTCAGCGCCATCACGACCACATCGAAGTACGACCCCGCCACCAAGATCGCGGCGGCGTTCAATGGCGATGCGATGGTGCGCGGTACCGGCCAGGATCTGCGCAACCAGATCAGCGGCTCGGTCACCGACCTGAAGGCGCTGGGCATCACGATCGCCGCCGACGGCACGCTGAAGATGGACGATGCCGTCTTCGATGCCGCGATCGCCAAGGATCCGACCCCCGCCTCGCGGCTGTTCGGCGCCGACAACAGCCTCGCCGCCGGCCTGCAGAAATCCCTGTCCGGCCTGCTCGAGAAGGACGGCCTGCTGGACAGTCGCAGCAGCAACCTGGCCGGCCGCACCAGCTCGATCGAGGACCAGCGCACCGCACTGGATCGGCGCATGAGCCAGGTCGAGGCGCGCTACCGCGCGCAGTTCGTCGCCCTTGACGGCCTCATGTCCAAGATGCAGTCGACCAGCAGCTTCCTGTCCCAGCAACTCGCCCTGCTTTGATCACCGACACGAGCCGCGCCATGCACAGTGCCCGCACCTACGCCAATCAGTACCGTCAGACCGGCGTTTCCAGCGCCGTGCTCGATGCCGGCCCGCATCAGCTGATCGCCCTGATGCTGTCGGGGGCCCGCGAGCGCGCGCGGCTGGCCATCGCCTGCCTCGACCGCGGCGACTTGCCGCGCAAGTCGCAGGCAATCACCGATGCCAGCACGATTATTGGTGGCCTCAACGGCGCCCTCAACCTGGAAGCCGGCGGCGAGATCGCCGATGGCCTCCAGGCCCTGTACGACTACGCGCAGCGCCGCCTGCTCGCGGCCAATCTCGACAACGACGCCGCGCCGCTGCGCGAAGTCGATGCCCTGCTCGGCGACATCGAATCGGCCTGGCGCGCCATTTCGCCGGAGGCGGTCTGATGTCGACGGTGCCTGTGCCGGTGCTGCCGGTCGCACAGGTCAGGGCCGCGATCGCAGGCGACGACTGGTCGCGTGCCGACGAACTGCTGGCGCAGCACCACGACCAGGTGGTCGAGGCGGTGCGCGCGGCCGCGGCGCCCCTGGCGGCGGACGGTGCCTGGCTCGAGTTGCTTCGTGCCCAGAACCGGCTGGCGATCGAGTTGAAGCTGGCCCGCGACGACGCCGAGGCCGCGCTGGCGCGACTGGGCGCTGACCGCCGCGGCGCACAGGCCTGGCTGCGGGAACTGGCATGAACCACCCCGGAGCGCTCGAATCCATCTTCGGAGAAACGCTGGCCTGCGACGAGCACCGGCCGGCGGCCTTCCTGCCCGGCGTGCTCGACCAGGCGCAGCTGCAGTCGTTGTGGACGCGTGGCGAAATGCTCCTGCGTGCACTTTCGGTGGTCGAGGACGGCACCGGCAACGACGAGCCCGAGCAGCCGGCCGACCACGCCGTGCTCCGGATCGAGGCCAAGCTCGACCTGCTGACCGCACTGGTCGCCAGTCTCGCCACGAGCCAGCAGGCCGACCCGCTGCGCGAGCTGCGCTGGTCGTCCAAGGGCGCCTGCCTGATCGTCGACGCCCCCATCCCGGTGGGTACGGTCGGCCGATTGCGCATTCAGCCGGCCGACTGGCTGCCCTCCCCGCTGGTGCTGGCGGCCACGGTGGCCGCCTGCGACCTCGACCCGACCGGCCGTGCGCGCCTTTGGCTGCGCTTTGGGCCACTCTCGCCGGCGCTGGATGCGGCCCTGGAGCGGCACCTGTTCCGGGTCCACCGCCGGGCCGTGGCGGAAAGCCGCCGAGCCCGCTGACACTCCAAGTCAATATCAAACGGCGGTCACAGTACTGCCTCCCAGCGCTGCCCTCATGTGCGCACAGCGGCTATCGTGGCCGGGTGGTGCAATGGGGATCTGGCGTTGGTGCGAGTATTGATTTGCGATGACCACACCCTCGTCCGCGCAGGTGTGCGAAGGCTGCTGGAGTCGTTTGCTGACATTGAAGTCGTTGCCGAAGCGAGCAATGCCGACGAAGTGATGGTGCGCACCCAGCAGACCCAGCCCGACATCGTCCTGCTGGATCTCTCCCTCCCCGGCCGCAGTGGCTTCGACGCGCTGGCCGAGTTGCGCCGCACCTGCCCGGACACCGCGGTGGTGATCATGTCGATGCACGACGATGCCCTGCATGTGCGCGAGGCGTTGCTGCGCGGCGCGAGCGGCTTCGTGGTCAAAGAGGCGGCACCGGCCGAGCTCGAGATCGCGATACGTGCCGCGGCCTCGGGCCGCACGTTCCTCAGTCCGCAGGTATCGGCACCCCAGTTGCAGGGTTACCAGGCCCGCAAGGGCAACCACGGCCACGCCAACGGCGACAGCAAGGGCGTCGACGACATCGACAGCCTGCCGCGCCGCCAGCGCGAGATCCTGATGGCGCTGGGCACCGGCCGCACGACCAAGCAGATCGCCGCCGATCTGGGCATCAGCGTGAAGACCGTGGAAACCCACCGCGCGCGGATGATGGAAACCCTCGGCGTGCGCAATGCCGTGGAACTGCTGCGAATCGCGATGCGCCACCACGACCGTCGCTGACGTCGCAGAAGAACTGACGAAACGCGTCAACGTTCGCCGCCGTCCGGACCTTTCGCGTCGGAAGCACGACACAATGTCAGGGATCCCCTGACGTCACTACAGGTATGCCCCTAGTGGGCTGTAGGTTTGCCCCTATCGGATACCCGTCACGGAACGTTGACGATGGTTTCCGGGGATCGGCTGGATGCCGATCA
>DATDBI010000278.1:0-5015 GCA_036524915.1 Lysobacter sp.
CGCCTTCGGCATTCTCGATGACCTTGGCCTTGCCGCCTTCCATGATCGCGACGCACGAATTGGTCGTGCCCAGATCGATACCGATGATCTTGCCCATGTTGTTGCTCCCTCTCTAATTCTTGAATTTTGTGTGGCTCCCAATGACGTTGGGCGCCGATGTGCGTTATCTGGGGGTCGGCGGCGGGCTCTTCAAGCGATTGCCTTCACCCGGCTGCGGCGCATTGCGCCCGCCCTGCCCCGTCGGTTCAGTCGTGCTTGGCCACCACCACCAGCGCAGGGCGCAGCAGGCGGTCGTTGAGCAGCCAGCCCTTCTGGTAGACCTGGACCACGTCGCCTGGCGAGTGCCCGGCGCCCTCGACCATGCTCATGGCCTGGTGCTGCTCGGGGTTGAAGGCCTTGCCGACCGGATCGATCGCGACCAGGCCGTTATCGCTGACGACCTTGAGCAGCTGGCGCAGGGTCAGCTCCATGCCTTCGCGCAGGTGCTGGGCGGTGTCGGCCTGGACGGTCAAGCCTGCTTCGAGGCTGTCGATCACCGGCAGCAGGTCGCCGAGCACGCGCTCGTTGGCGAACTTGCGCGCCATGTCGATGTCGCGGGCCATGCGCTTGCGCTGGTTGTCGAGCTCGGCGCGTTCGCGCAGCGAGTCCTCGCGCAGTTGCGCCAGTTCGGCGCGGGCGGCCTGCAGCTCCGCAGCCAGCGGATTGGTGCCGTCGGCGCCATTGGCCGGGTCGAAGGTGTCGTTGCCGGGGGTGTCGTTAGGGTCGATCTGGGTCATGCGGTGCTCCATCCCTGCGCCAAGGGCGCCAAACATGCGGAAACCGCGCAAAGTGCGCGACAGGGCAGCAATGGGGCCACCCGGCGAGGTTTCAAGACGAACAGAGCGGGCGGCGGCGGCCAGGGGCCGTAGCCCGGGCAGGCGCAGCGCACCCGGGCCTCTTCACGCCCAGGCCGGGCTACGAGTCGGACTGGATGGCCGCGCCCAGTGCGTCCGCGGCGGCCTGCACGACCGGAATCACCCGCTCATAGGCCATCCGGCTCGGCCCGATCACCCCGAGCACGCCCAGCACCTGGCTGCCACCCCCGCCGCCAGTCATGTAAGGAGCGGTCACCAGCGACATCCCCTCCATCGGCGCCAGGCCGGTCTCCTCGCCGATGAAGATGCGCACGCCAGGCGCCTGCACGGTGCGTTCGAGCAGCTGCAGGATCTCGCGCTTGCGGGAAAAAGCGTCGAAGAGGTCGCGCAGGCGGTCGAGGTCGGCCAGGTCCTGCACCCCCATCAAGCGGGTTTGCCCGGCCAGGACCATGTCGTCCCCGCCCGGGGCAAGGGCCTGCTCGGCCAGCTCGACCGACTGCGCCAGCAGCGACTGCATCTCGGTCTGGGCGCTGCGCAGTTCGCGCAGCAGGGTGCCGCGGATGTCGGCGACCGTCCGGCCGGCGAAGTGGGCATTCAGGTAATTGGCCACGCGCTCCAGCTCGCTGCTGTCGAAGGGCCGGCGCGTCTGCACGATGCGGTTCTGCACCTCGTTGTCGGCGAACACCAGGATCGCCAGCACGCGCGCGCCGTCGAGCGGCACGAAGTCGATCCGGCGGAATGCGAACTGCTCGCGCCGGGGTACGCTGACCACGCCGACGAAATGGGTCATTGCCGAGAGCAGCTCCGAGGCGCTGCCAAGCAGGGCCTGGGTGCCCGACCCTGCCGGAAGCTCGCCGCGCAGGCGGGCCAGGTCGCTGTCGGGCAAAGGCCGGACCTGCAGCAGGGAATCGACGAACAGCCGGTAGCCCTGCGCGGTCGGGATCCGCCCCGCTGAGCTGTGCGGCGCACTGAGCAGGCCGGCATCCTCGAGGTCGGACAGGATGTTGCGGATCGTCGCCGCGCTGAGATCCAGGCCGGCGTGGCGGGCCAGCGTCTGCGAACCGATCGGTTCGCCGCTGTGGATGTAGCGGCCGATCAGGGTGCGCAACAGCTGCCGCGCACGCGGGTCGAAGCTGGGATCGGCAGATTTGCGGTTCATGGCGGGGATATTGATAGGCCCCGGCCCCGGCGGGCGCAAGGGTTTTCGGGCGGTGCCCCCGGGCCGGCGTCCTCGATCTGAAGTTTTGAGACGCACCCCCGCTATCACGCCGCAACCCACACGAGGCACAATCGCGCTCCATGCTCGTCCATCTCTCTCTCAAGCAGTTCGCCGTCGTCAGCGAAGCCGAACTGGCTTTCGGTCCCGGCCTGACCGTCATCTCCGGCGAGACCGGCGCCGGCAAGTCGTTGCTGGTCGATGCGCTGGGCCTGATCTCGGGCCTGCGCGCCGACAGCGGCGTGGTCCGCCACGGCGCCGACCGCGCCGAACTGGTGGCCGGCTTCAGCCTCGACGACGTCCCGCTGGCCGCCGCGTGGCTGCGCGACAACGAACTCGACGAAGACGATGCCTGCCAGATCCGGCGCGTGGTCCGCGCCGACGGCGGCTCGCGCGCCTGGGTCAACGGTCGCCCGGTCACGCTGGGCCAGCTCAGCGAATTGTCCAACGTACTGGTCGAGATCCATGGCCAGCATGAGCACCAGGCGCTGCTGTCGCGTCCGAGCCAGCTGGCGCTGCTCGACGCGTTCGGTCGTACCCAGGCCGAGCTCGGCGCGGTCGGAACCGCCGCGGCACGCTGGAGCGCGATGCTGGCCGAGCGCGACGCACTGTCGGCACAGGGCGATGTCTCTGACCGCATTGGCTGGCTCGAACACCAGCATGGCGAGCTCGACCGCGAGGACCTCGAGGCCGATGCCATTGCCCGCCTGCAGGACGACCATCGCCGCCACGCCCACGCCGCTGACCTGATCGCCGCCTGCGAAGGCGCCTTTGCCCGCCTCGGCGGCGATGAGGGTCCGTCGCTGTCGCGCAGCCTGCAGCAGGTGCGCGCCGACCTGCAGCGCGTGCTCGAACACGAGCCCCGCCTGGGCGACGTGGACGGCATGCTGGATGCCGCTGCGATCCAGGTCGACGAGGCTCTGGCCCTGCTCGACCGCGTCCGCAGCGACCTCGATCTCGACCCGTCCGCACTGGAGCTGATCGAACAGCGCCTGAGCCGCATCCACGAGTTGGCGCGCAAGCACCGCGTGCCGCCCGAGCAGCTGGCGGCCCAGCGCGATGCGATCGCCGCGGAACTTGAATCACTGCAAGGCGCCGGGGTCCGGCTTGCCCAGCTCGACACCGAGATCGAAGCCGCCCGCCGCGACTGGCGCAAGGCCGCGGATGTCCTGGGTCGCCTGCGGCGCGAGGCTGCGGCGAACCTGTCGGCCAGCACCACGGCATTGATTTCCGAACTGGGCATGGGCGGCGGCCGCTTCGACGTCCAGATCGAACCGGTCGAGACCGACCGCCCGGATCCGCAAGGCGGCGAGCGCGTCGAGTTCCTGGTCGCCGCCAACCCGGGCCAGCCGGCGCGGGCGCTGCGCAAGGTCGCTTCGGGTGGCGAACTGTCGCGCATCTCGCTGGCGATCGAGGTCGCAGCACTGGGATTGGACGCCGTGCCGACGATGGTCTTTGACGAGGTCGATACCGGCATCGGCGGCGCCGTCGCCGAGATCGTCGGCCAGAAGCTGCGCGCACTGGGCGCCAGCCGGCAGGTGCTGTGCGTGACGCACTTGCCGCAGGTTGCCGCACAGGGCCATGCGCACTACCGGGTCAGCAAGGCTGCCAGCGAGGGCGTGACCCAGAGCGCGGTGCAGTTGCTCAATGCCAAACAGCGCGAGGAAGAACTGGCGCGGATGCTGGGCGGTGTGGAACTCACCCGCGAAGCACGCGCCGCGGCCAAGCGACTGCTGGCCGACGTCTGAGGGCGCCGGCAGGCGAAAGCCTGTTCGCAGCCGAGCACGCCCGGCGCGGGCAACTCCACTTCTGAAGGACCACGCCTACGGAGTGGGAATCCCGCTTTCCGCCGCCTTCTTGCGCAGCGTCGTCTGCAGCACTGCCACCAGCAGCGCGACCGACCAGCCGGCGAGCAGCACGCCGACCAGGCTCTGCAGCGCCCCGACCAGGCGCCATTCCGGCGGCAACAGGACGTCGCCGTACCCGAGCGTGGCGTAGCTGACCACCGAGAAATACAGCGAAGTGTTCCAGTCCCACTCCGCGTTCTTCCACTCGTAGAACCACGCCCAGACGATCGTCTCGGCGCTGTGCAGCAGCATCAGCTCGATCACGACCCGAATCAGGAAGAAATGCAGGTAACGGCCTTCGCGCGGCCGCTCCGCCTTGGCGATCTGCTTGATCGTGATGGCGCTGTATCCGCTGTGCATCACCACGGTGATGGCAGTCAGCAGCAATGCCCACAGCAATTGGTTGAGCATGGAAATCATCCCGGGGTTGCCTCGTCCTTGTGGCCGGCCGCGCTCTGGCGGCGGGACTTGCTTAAGGGCCTGCCTTGGCCCGCAATTGCTCAGCGCTTCTTGCGCACGTACAACACCAGCGAGTGCTCTTCGATCTCGTACCCGTGCTTGGCGGCGATCTTGCGCTGCAGCTCCTCGATCTCCGCGCTTTCGAACTCGGTGATCTTGCCGGTGTCGACGTCGACCATGTGGTCGTGGTGGTGGCCGCGGTCGAGCTCGTACACCGATTGGCCGGCCTCGAAGTTGTGCTTGAGCACCAGGCCTGCGGCCTCGAACTGGGTCAGCACGCGGTAGACCGTAGCCAGGCCGATGTCCTCGCCGTGCTCGAGCAGGTGCCGGTAGATGTCTTCGGCGGTCATGTGCCGGGGCTTGGACTGCTCCAGCAGCTCCAGGATCCGCATGCGCGGATGGGTGACCTTCAGTCCGGCATTGCGCAGGTCTTGCGATTCCATCGGGTTTCCTCGTTCAAGCCCTGCCGGACGGGCGCGGCGGGCGAGCTGGCCCGGACCAGGCGCCGGAACGCCCGATGAACGCCACCGGGCCGTCGCCGCCTGCGTCCGCGCTTGGTGGATGCGGGCTTCAGTGTATCATCGCCGCGTTATCCGCCTGTCGCAGACACCGATGCCGAAGCACACGATGCACAAGCTC
>DATDBI010000279.1:0-15596 GCA_036524915.1 Lysobacter sp.
CATCAAAGGAAAGCCGGCCTAGACCGGCGAATGCCGGGAATGGCCATAGCGCCGAGAGCTCGCCAGCAAAGCCTATCAGGGCAATTCCGGGCCAGTCCGCTGGATACCGCAAAGCGTCCGCACGTCCTCTCCTGGGCACCATTCATTCAGGGTTTACCACCCTCACAAAACCCCGCTTCGGCGGGGTTTTTGCGTTTTCGGGCCGATAGGATGGTGCGTTACGGTTGCACCGGATAGTGCAGCCGGACTCTGACGCCGGTCCACCAGTCCTTACGCCCGCCGGAGAAGATGGTCCCCAGGGGAGTCTGCCGCGTCCAGCGGTTGAAATGGACCCCCCTGCTGAGCGTAGGAATGTCCTCCGCGCGGATGCGGTAGTGGATGTAGCCGTTCTCGTACGTCCCTTCCCGGATCTGGTTCGACGAGATTCTCGTGTTGACGTAGGTATTGACCTTGCCGCCGGCCGAGATCAGCACGTCAAACTTGTTGGGGGAGTAGAGGGGGAACTTGCCGGCCGGGCACTTGATTTCGATGACGTCCGATCCGCTTTGAATGTTCACGGCGCAGATGCTGGTGGACTCGATGACCGAACGTCCGCGGGTGGTCCCGACGGTTCGCCAGGGGGTCAGGCCGCTGTCGTCCTTGCCGGTTTGCGTGTTGAAAAAGTCGTTGTGCGTGGCGTCACTCTGGGCAAAGTCGCGTTCACAGGCCGGCTCGTCGGCGCGTTTGGCCCGGCTGGAGCGGAAGCACATCGCAAACGAGGCCGAAAATCGCCTCCCGTCCGGTGCGTTTCCCAGATAGCGCGGCTCGGTCACCCGACCCGGCTGGAAAATGAAAGGACCGGGGTTGGCGCCGGCCCGGGTGCCGGCACGGTATGCGGGATTGGGTATCGTCTCGCGCACGTGGAACCTCGCCGGAGAAGAGCCGCGAACGTGTTCGAGCACTTCCACGTCGACAACGCGGTGGTTTTCGACCCGGTCCAGTCCCACCCATTCGCGCTGGTGCGGATACCTCAGGAGTGTATTGGTCAGTTGCGCCTCGGCCTGGGGGTGGGCAGCGGCGGCGTGCTCCAGTGAAGCAATGGTCGAATACTCGAAGTTGCTGGCCTCGATTCGGTACCGGTAGCCGACGAAAGGTCCGCGGTCGCCACCACCGGAGGCATAGTAGGCAAGCATCGCGTTCTGGAAGAAGTTCAGCTCCCGGTCGTCGGTGAATGAGATGAAGCGGAACTCGTTGACCGGGTTGCTCCCGGTATTGATGTAGGCATCGAGGTCGATGCTGGAGACTCCCCTGGAACGGAATCCATCCCTGAATATCTCCGCGGGCGGGCGGCTGTCGGATCGATACAGGTAGACAGGTCGCCGCGACTCGACCGCCACGGCGGTGACCCCCTGTATGGGTTGGGCTGACGCAACGCCACTCAACAACCACAACGCAAGCAGAAGCCAGCGCGAAGCCCGGTGGAATGAATCGGTTCTTGTCAGCGGTGGGCGGCGCCGGGTTTGTGCGGATTCGTGCATGACTTGCTTCCTGATGGGCGGGAGAGGGCCTCGACAGTCGCAACTGCGGCATCGTCCCGGGACCGGGTTTGCGATGCATTGGCCCGTTCCGAGTTAGACCCGGGCGCGGCTCGGCGACTATCGGAAGACTTCCGGAAACCCTGCAGCATTTGCCCCGACGCGACGCCGTGTTCATCCCGATGTGCGACCATGGCTGAATGAGCAAGAAACCACCCAGTCGCGGCAAGTCCGGTCCCAAATCCCCCTCGCGCAACACCTCCGGCGCACCGGCCAGGCCGGGTCGGGCAGGCGGCGCGAAAAAAACCCCCAAGCGCCCGGGTTGGCTGCCTGAGCCGCCTGCGAACCTGCCGGCGCGTGCCGCTGGCGGTGGCCAGCCGGGTGGGTTCCACGACCCGTACGCCGAACGCGAGGCGGCCCGTTACGCCGAGCCCATCGCCAGCCGCGAAGTCATCCTGAATCTGCTTGCCAACGCCGATGGCCCGATGCCGGCAGAGGAACTGGCCGAGCGCCTGGGCCTGGCCGCGCCGGAGCGTTTCGACGCCCTCGGCAAGCGTCTGGGCGCGATGGTTCGCGATGGCCAGCTGCTGCGCAATCGCATGGGCGAGTTCCTGCCGGCGCAGCAACTGGCGCTGCTGCCGGGCGTGGTCATCGCCAACCCCGACGGCTTCGGCTTCCTGCGTCTGGAAGGCGGCGGCGACGACCTCTTCCTGCCGCCGATGGAAATGCGCAAGGCCATGCACGGCGACCGCGTGCTCGCCAGCGTCACTGGCGTCGATCGCCGCGGGCGCCGCGAGGGCGCGATCACGCGCGTACTCGAACGCCGCCTCAATCGCCTGATCGGCCGCTTCGTGCTGGAGGCGGGCATCAGTTATGTCGTCCCCGATGACCGTCGCATCCAGCGCAACGTGCAGATCCCGCCGGACGAACGCCTGGCTGCGCAGAACGGCCAGCTGGTGGTCTGCGAACTGCTGCAGGCACCCGACCCGCAACGTCCGCCGATTGGTCGCGTGCTCGCGGTCCTCGGCGATCGCCTCACCGCCTCGCTGGCGGTGCAGGCGGCAATCCACGGCCATGAGATCCCGCACGAGTTCCCGCAGGAGGTGCTCGACGAAGCCGCCGCGGTGCCGCTGACGGTCGATGCCGCCACCGCCGCCAAGCGCGTCGATCTGCGCGCGCTGCCGCTGGTGACCATCGACGGCGAGGACGCCAAGGACTTCGACGATGCGGTCTACTGCGAACCCAATCAACACGGATTCCGCCTCGTGGTGGCGATCGCCGACGTGTCCCACTACGTCCGTCCCGGCACGCCGCTGGACGAAGAGGCCACCAAGCGCGCCACGTCGGTCTACTTTCCCGGATTCGTCGTGCCGATGCTGCCGGAGACATTGTCCAACGGCATCTGCTCGCTTAATCCGAAGGTCGACCGCCTGTGCTTCGTCTGCGACATGCAGATTGATCGCAACGGCGAGGTCACCGGATCGAAATTCTACGAAGCGGTGATGAATTCGCACGCGCGCCTGACCTACACCCAGGTCTGGAATGCGGTCGGTGAAGGCATTGCCGATGATGCGCACGAAGAGGCGCTCGGCCAGATCGGCTCGTTGCTGCCCAACATCCAGCGCCTGCACCAGCTGTTCCAGGTCCTGAAGAAGGCCCGCGAGCGCCGTGGTGCGATCGAGTTCGAGTCCAGCGAAGTCCGCTTCGTGCTCGGGCCGAAGGGCGAGGTCGTCCAGGCCGGCATGCTGCAGCGTAACGACGCGCACAAGCTGATCGAGGAGTGCATGATCGCGGCCAACGTGGAAGCGGCGAAGTACCTGCTGGAACACCACGTGCCGGCGCCGTACCGCGTCCACGATCGCCCGCCGGAGCAGAAGTACGCCGACCTGCAGGAGTTCCTGAAGGAATTCAAGCTGCGCATGCCGCCGTGGAGCAAGGTCGAGCCGCGTGACTTCACCATCCTGCTGAAGAAAGTACGCGAGCGCGCCGATGCGACGCTGCTCGAATCGGTGCTGCTGCGCAGCCAGTCGCTGGCCGTGTATTCGCCCGACAACGTCGGCCATTTCGGCCTGGCGCTGGAGGCTTATGCGCACTTCACCTCGCCGATCCGCCGCTATCCCGACCTGCTGGTACACCGTGCGATCAAGTACGCGCTGACCGGCGAGCGCCCGGAGAAGTACCGCTACTCGCCCAGCGAGATGGCCGCGCTGACGCTGCAGTGCTCCGAGCGCGAGCGCCGTGCCGACGAGGCCGAGCGCGAGGTCGACGAGCGTTACCGCGCCGCGTGGATGGAGCAGCACGTCGGCGGCGAGTTCGAGGGCGTGATCAGCGGCGTGACCAGCTTCGGCCTGTTCGTCGAGCTCGACGATTCCAAGGTCAACGGCCTGATCCACGTGACGCAGCTGCCGCACGACTATTATCATTTCGATCCGATCCGCAAGACCCTGGCGGGCGAGCGGACCGGCCGCGAGTTCCGCCTCGGCGACCGCGTCCGCATCGTGGTGATGAAGGCCAGCGTGGAAGACCGCAAGATCGACTTCCGCCTGGTCGAGGAGCGCGGTGCCAAACCGCTGCCGCCGCGCGGACAGCCGGCCAAGCGTTCGAAGAAGCCCTATTGATAGTCACGCCCGGCGGGGCATCTGCCCGCTGGGCCACGAGAGAAAGCAATGAGTCAGAAGCAGTGGATTGCCGGCATCAACGCGGTCGCGGCCGCGCTCGAACACGACGCCGAGCACGTCCGTGAAGTACTGATCGAGGCCGGCGCCAAGAACCCGCGCATCGTCGAGATCGAAGCCAACGCAAGGCGCCTGGACATCGATGTGCGGCGCGTCGCCACGCAGGCGCTCGACGGCGTCGTCGGCAACCTTCGCCACCAGGGAGTGGTCGCGCGCTACGCCGCGGCCAAGACCTGGAACGAGAACGAGCTCGAGGCTCTGGTCGAAGCGGCCGAGGGCCGCGCGCTGCTGCTGATCCTCGACGGCGTGCAGGACCCGCACAACCTCGGCGCCTGCCTGCGCAGTGCCGCGGCGGCCGGTGTCACCGCGGTGATCATTCCCAAGGACAAGTCGGTGCAGGTCAACGCGACTGTGCGCAAGACCTCCGCCGGCGCCGCCGACAGTGTTGCGGTGATCCCGGTGACCAATCTCGCCCGCACGATGCGCGACCTGCGCAAGCTGGGTGTGTGGCTGTACGGCCTGGCCGGCGAAGCGGATACGTCGCTGTACTCGCTCGACCTGGGCGGCAACACCGGCCTGGTACTCGGCGGCGAAGCCGACGGACTGCGCCGCCTCACGCGCGAGAACTGTGACCAGCTGGTCAAGATCCCGATGCCGGGTGCCGGCACGCTCGGCGTCGAAAGCCTCAATGTGTCGGTCGCGGCAGGCGTGACGCTGTTCGAAGTAGTACGCCAGCGCGGCGCGTCGAAGTAACGCCAATACACGGAAGCGGGGACGACCCCGCCTCTCCAACATCGCAAGGGGACGACCCCACGTTCGATTGGAGACGTTGTCATGCCCTGGATCATCCTTGTACTCGCCGGCCTGTTCGAAGTGGGCTGGGCGATCGGCCTCAAGTACACCGAAGGCTTCAGCAAGCTTTGGCCCACCGTCGGCACGATTGCCGCGATGGCCATCAGCCTGGGGCTGCTCGGCATCGCGATGAAGTCGCTGCCGGTCGGCACGGCTTACGCGATATGGGTCGGTGTCGGCGCGGTGGGTACCGTCATTCTGGGCATCGTGCTGTTCAACGAACCGGTGAATGCGCTGCGGATGGTCAGCGTCGGGTTGATCATTGCCGGTCTGGTGGGGCTCAAGTTGGCCTCGCCCTGATTTGCCGTTGGGGCCCTAGCTGCCTGCAACTGCCCCACGGACCGAGTACAGCGGTTCGAGCAACCACTCCAACAGCCGGCGACGCTCGCTGAGAATGTCGGCCTCCACCAGCATGCCCGGGCGTAACGGCTCCGGGCTGCCGTAGGCGGTGACGGTCTGCGCGCGCAGTGCCACCAGGACCCGGTAATAGGGTTCGGTCGCTTGGCCGCCGCCCGCCAGCGCGGTCGATTCACCCGGATTGACGGCGCTGCGCGAGATGCGGATGACGCGTCCTGCATGGTGACCAAACTTCTGGTGCGGGAACGCCTGGTAGCGGAGCAGGACTGTGCTGCCAGGCTCGACGAAGCCGATGGCCCGGCTGGGCACGAGCAACTGCGCCTGCAGGGTCGAACCGCGCGGCAGCAGGCTCAGCAGTGGCTGCCCTGCCTGCACGGCCTGGCCGGGCTCGATCAGGCGGCTGGCGACGGTGCCGGCGACCGGCGCCTTGATCAGCAGCTCGCCACTGGTCTCCAGTTGCACGCGCTCCTGTTCGATAAGAGCGCGATCGCGAGAGGTGAGGGCGAGCTGAGTCGCGCGTTGGGCGGGAAGCTCGCGCAGGCTCTGCTCCATCTGCGCGATTGCGCGCTCGATCGAGGTGGCTTGCCGTTCCAATGCCATGCGCTCGTTGACCAGTTCCAGCAGCGCCTGCTCCTGCTGGTCCAGCTGCACCTGGCTGACGAACTGTTCGGCAGAGATGCGGCGATATCGATCGACCGTGTCGCGTCCCAGCTTCACCTGCCTGCTGCGGGCCGCAATGGACTGCCGGACCTGCGCAAGTTCCCGGCGCGCGGACACGAGCTGGCCATGCATGCCGCTTACTTGCGCGTCGATCTGGGCAACCTGCGACTTACCCATCGCCGCAACGCTGCCGTCGCGCGCGCGCAGGCCGTCGCGAATCGCCGCGACCGAATCGCGGCCGTCCGACATCGCACGCGGTGTGTCGATGCGAACCAGCGCCGCGCCATTGCCGACATCGTCGCCTTCTTCGAGGAACAGTCGTCCGACCACCCCGGCTGTTGGCGCCACGACTGTGGACAGGCCGAGGTCCGGTACCAGTTGCCCGGTGACGCGCGATCGCCGGCTGTACTGGCCGAACACCAGCACGGCGAGGATGGCGGCCGCTGCAAGCACCGCGCCTGCGCCCAGTACCCACAGCCGCACCGGCTGCGCGAGGGAGATGGCGCCCAGGTGACTGGTGCGCCGGGCCTGGAGCGCTTCGGGTCGAAATAGAGGCCGTGCCGTCATGTTCAAGCCGCGCTGTCCGCGTGGGACCCGGGTGGGCCCAGATCCTGCACGATGCGGCCGGCGTGCATGACCAGCACGCGGTCGGCGCTGGCTATGGTCTCGGGGCGGTGGGCGATGATGATGCGGGTAAGCTTCAATGCGCCCACTGCCTCGTTCACCTGGCGCTCGCGCTCGACATCCAGGTGGCTGGTCGCTTCGTCCAGGAACAGGATGCGCGGTTTGCGGTACAGCGCCCGCGCCAGGATGACGCGTTGTTTCTGCCCACCGGAGAGGGCCGTGCCCATGTCGCCGATCAGGCTGTGGTAGCCCATCGGCATGGCGCTGATCTCGTCGTGGACGGCGGCAAGCCGGGCGGCCGTCTCGATGCGCGCCATGTCCTGCTGGTCATCGCCGAGGGCGATATTGTCGGCGACGCTGCCGGCGAACAGCTGGTCGTCCTGCATGACGGCTGCCACCTGTTGCCGGTAACGCCGATGGCCGATTCTGTGCAGGTCGTTGCCGGCGATGGAGATCGACCCCTGCGTTGGCGCCAGTAATCCCAGCAGCAGCTTGATCAGCGTCGACTTGCCGCAACCGGAGGCACCGACGATGGCCACCGACTCACCATCCTCGATGTGGAAGCTGCAATCCTCCAGCACCCACGGTTCGCCTTCGGCGTACCGGAAATGCAGTCCGGCCACATGCAGCCGCATGCAAGCCAGCTGGCCTCCCTCGGCGGCGGGGCCGGGCTCCGGTGCGGATTCCGGTTCTGACAGTACGATGTCGGCCAGGCGCTCGCCATGCAGGCGCAGCATGCGGAACTCGATCGCCTTGTCGATCAGACCGCCGATCCGGCTGGCGAACTGGTCCTTGTAGGCCAAGTAGGCCACGAGCATGCCAACCGAGAAGATGTTCTGGATCGCCAGCGTTGCGCCGATCCATACCACCGCGATGCGCTCCACGCCGAAGATCACCTGGCTGGCAGATGCGAAGCCCAGCTGGATGCGGGCCAGGCGCACTTCCCGGTTGACCGTGTCGTGCATCAGGTTGGCCCAGGTCGCGCTACGCGCTGGTTCGCAACCGGCCACCTTCAGCGACTGCATCGCGCGTATCGATTCGAGCAGGTGGCTCTGCTGCCGGGCGGCCTTGAGCAGTTGCTGCTCGGTGCCGTCGCGAACCGGTCGGAACGCGAGCCAGCGCAGGCCCAGGTACAGTGCCACCGCGAGCAACGTCACCAGCGCCAGCTTCCAGCTGTAGATCAGCATCATCGCCAGTGTTGCAATCGCCATGAAGCCATCGATGATCGCCTCGACGAAGCCAGTCGTCAGCGTCTTCTGGATCGACTGCACGGCGTCCATGCGCGAGGTGATATCGCCAAGGTGCCGCTTTTCGAAGAAGTCCATCGGCAGCCTGAGCAGATGGTTGAAGACGTTGCCCATCCATTGCATGCCCAGTCGCGCCGAGAGGTGTACAACGGCCCAGCCGCGCACCAGCGAGATGGCGACCTGCAACAGCAGGGCCAGGCCGAAGCCAACGCCCAGCACGGTCAACAGCTCGCGATCGGCCGACACCAGTACCTGGTCGACCACCCATTGCATGAAGAACGGCGCAATCAGCACGAACACCTGCAGTGCCAGTGACAGCAGCACGATCAGCGCCAGCGATCGCCGCAGGCCAGCGATCGGACCGGTCAACTCGCGAATGGAGACGGCCGGTGGCGCAGGTGCCCGCTGGAACGTTGTCGTCGGCGCGAGCTCCAGTGCGACACCCGTGAATCGTTCGGAAACTTCGTCCATCCGCATCTGGCGTTCGCCGATTGCCGGATCGAAGATCGTCACCTTGCCGGCTGCTGCCCGGATGAGTACGACGAAGTGATTGAGTTCCCAATGCAAGATGCACGGGGTGGACAGCCGTGGCAGATCCGTCAGTTCGATCCGCAGTGGCCGGCATTGCATGCCCAGCTCGCCAGCGATGGCTATCAGTGAGCGGAGACTGGCTCCCTTGAGCGAAAGCGGAAAGCGCCGGCGCAGCTCGCGCAGTTCAATCGCGCCGCCGTGGCAGGAAGACACCATCGCCAGGCAGGCCAGTCCGCATTCGGCGGCTTCGGACTGCAGGATGCATTGCACGTGTTGTTCCGCCATTGAGCGTACGTTGCTCGCGGCGGGAGTATCCCGCCGCGTGAGGTCTCAGCGACCGTTCGGGTAAGTCTGTAACGGGCGATCAGGTCCGCGGCGGCAGCATGTAGCGACGACGGAAATCCGCGTCCGCGGCAACGGCCCAGGCGAAGACAGCGCCGAGATAGAGCGCAGTGCCAAGGAGGAGCACGCCGCCGGAAACGGCGTCGACTTCCGCACCGGTCAGTTCGACCATCGTGTCGTGGTTGGAATTGTTCATGCAAATCGTTCCTTGCTTGTCATGAGAGAGATGTTGCTGCTTCCGTTCACACGGTTGGCATTGCCGCGCCTGCATCGAAGCGGACACAGGCTAGACAATGATGAAGGTGCCAGACCATGGGAAAGTTGCGCGGATCGCGTGAATCAGCGCGGCAAATGCGAGTACGCGCCGGTGCGCGTGCTGTACTGCACTTGATTGGAGATCATCGCGATGGTGCCGTATATGCCAATCGCGATCAGCGCGGTAAAAGCGAAACCGCCCGATACCTGCTCGATTTCCTGGTGGCTCAATTCGACCATGGTGTCGTCGTGGTTGGCATTGATCGGATTCATGTTGGGGTCCTCGATGGATGGCGTGCGGCGATAGGGGATTTGTCTGAGCAGTCAGTTGCTGCCAGGAGCAGACAGAGCCCAGCGTAGCCGCAGAGCCTGGGTGCGAACCATGCGAGAAATGCGCGGTGCGCGCGCAGCGCCGCCGTTGGCGACGGCAATGCCTATCGGTGAGGCGGATGACCTGACGCGACTACTTCGTCGCCGGGTTAACACTCAGCAGCGGCGTCGGCCACGCATTGACGATCTTGCAGAACAACTGCGCGGTGCGCTCGGTGTCGTACACCGCCGAGTGCGCCTCTTCGCCGTTCCAGTCGAAACCCGCGGCCTGCACGGCACGCGCGAGCACGGTCTGGCCATAGGCAACGCCGGCCAAGGTCACCGTGTCGAACACGCTGAAGGGATGGAACGGGTTGCGCTTGTGGCCGCTGCGGGCGACCGCGGCGTTGAGGAAGTTCAGGTCGAAGTGGGCGTTGTGGCCCACCAGGATCGCGCGCTGGCAGCCGTGCTTCTTCGCGGCGGCGCGCACCGGTGCGAACACCGTCTCGAGCGCGGCGCGTTCGGGCAGGGCGTTGCGGAACGGATGGTCGATGTCGATGCCGGTGATCTCGAGCGACTTGGGGTCGATCTCCATCCCGGCCGCGGGCACGACATGGCTGCTGGTTATCTCGCCAACCACGAGCAGGCCATTTTCGTCGAGATCGATCGGGGCGACCGCGATCTCGAGCAGCGCGTGCCGGTTCCAGTCGAAGCCGCCCGTTTCGACGTCCACGACGACCGGCAGGAAGCCACGGAAGCGGTTGGCGAGCGTCGGAGAGGCGGAGGACTCGGGGGGTGTGGCGATCTTGGGGGTGGTGCCGGCATCGGTCATGACAAAAGCCTAGCAGACGCGCATATCAGCGCTGCCCGCGTCGCGCCGTGAGGGGGAGTATGCCGGCCGCCGAGATCAGCAGGCCGGGCAGCGGCAGCAGCATCGCCACGACCGGGCCGCTCGCCAGCAGGACCAGCCCCCAGGCCCGACTGTCGCTGCGAGGTTGGGCTGCCGGCATGGCGAGCAGGCGGGCAATCAGCGCGTCGAGGCTCAGGCGCCCGGCGCCGTTGAAGATCAGGGGCACCAGCATCACCAGGAAGATGAGCGGCAGTTTGTAGTTGCCAGCGCCCTGGTCGCTGATCGCGTAGCCCTGCGCCAGCTGGGCCAGGCCCATCCAGTCCGTCGGCCAGTGCACCGCGGCGATGGCGACGACCGTGAGGACGAACAGCGAGGCGGCGAAGAAGCGCGTGCACAGGCCCATGAGCAGCGCGATGCCACCGATCAGTTCGAACCAGGTGGCCATCGTCCAGCTGAGGTCGGCCGGGATGCGGTCGAACGGGAACGGAAACGCCTCCATGATGTGCCCGAACCAGTTCTCGCCGCGCAGTTTCTCGCGGCCGGCCTCAAGGAACTCCCAGGCCAGCACCAGCCGAAGCCCCAATGGCGATATCCACGAGCCGATGCCTTCGAGGTGATCGCGGAAAGCGGCCAGGCCGCGGCTTGAACTGGACATTGTGATGTTCCTTGCGGGGCGACGCCGCATGGCGCCTGTCCCTACAAGAGGCCGCGATCACGCAGAAGGATTCGCGCGCCGCAAGCCGATTACCACACCGCTTCCACGCATCTGTTCAAGCAGGGCCGATCCCTGTTCGACGAAACCGGCGACATCGCTGCTGCCGGCTTCGCACGCCAATGCTTGCAGCTGCTCGCGGCCGCTCAGCTCGGGCGACTCGCCCAAGCGCTGCAGCAATCGGAACGCCAGCGGGCTGAGTTCGGAAAAGCGCACCTGGCCATCGCCCTCGCGTCGCAACAACAGCAGGGTTGGCGTCGCCGGCGGTTGCTCGGGCTGGAAGTCGGGGCCGATCCGGTGCACCGGCCACGCGTACGCCAGTGGCCATGCCAGCGGCGACAGCACCGGTGCGTTGTCGAGCAGGTCGCCGGCCGATTCGGCGTCGACACGGTCGTCGGTCTCGGCAATCTGCAGGGCCAGTTCGACCCATTCGTAATGCGCGAGCTCTTGCAGGAAGGCTGGATCGCGCCAGGCCGGGCCGTCTTCGGCGCGCGCTTCCAGGTAGCGCAGGAACTCGCGCGCGATCTCGGGAAACAACGGGGTGTGGCAGCGGTAGTCGCGGTAGAAATCCCGGATCAGCGCCTTCCAGCGCTCGTCGCCGAGCAGCTTGCGGATGACCGGGAAGTTGCCCGAAAGCAGGCCCTCGATGTTGTTGAACAGGAGCTCGCGATAGATGGCCAGCCGCCGATCCTCGAAACCCTCCGGGGCGGGATTGGCCTGCGGGTCACGCAGGTGCCGGGTCAGCGCGAACTGCTGCGCGCGCAGGCGTTCGGGTGCCTCAGCCATGGGCGCGCCTGGCGTGCTGGGGCGACGCCTCGTCCATCACCCTGCGGATGGTTCCGATCTCGTCGACCAGTTCGGCGTAGGGCGGGAAATTGAAGTCGCGTTCGAGCAATGTCGGGCGCAGGCCGTGGTGCCGGTACGCCTCGCCCAGCAGCGCCCAGACCGCGGCCTTTACCGGCGCGCCGTGGGTGTCGACCTTGAGGTCGTCGGCTTCGTCGTAATGGCCGGCGACGTGGATGTAGGCGACCCGCTCGCTGGGCAGGGAGGCAAGGAACCGGCTGGCGTCATAGCGATGGTTGATCGCATTGACGTAGATGTTGTTGACGTCGAGCAGCAGGTCGCAGTCGGCCTCGCCGAGGACGGCATTGATGAAGTCGATCTCGCTGAGCGACCCCTGGTCGCGATCGGGCGGGGCAGGGGCGTAGTAGGAGACGTTTTCGACCGCGATGCGGCGGCCGACGATGTCCTGGGTCTGGCGGATGCGCGCGGCCACGTGGTGCACCGCTTCCTCGGTGAAGGGAATCGGCAACAGGTCGTAGAGGTGGCCGTCGTCGCTGCAGTAGCTCAGGTGCTCGCTGTACAGCGGCACGCGGTGCAGGTCGAGGAATCGACGCACGCGATGCAGGAACGTTTCGTCGAGCGGCGCCACGCCGCCGAGCGACAGCGACAGGCCGTGGCAGACCAGCGGGTGACGTGAACTGAGCGTTGCCAGCTGCTCGCCGAAGGTGCCGCCGACGCCAATCCAGTTTTCCGGCGCGCATTCGAGAAAGTCGAAGTCGCCCGGCGCGGCCGCTTGAAGCGGGCCCAGGAGGGCCCGCCGCAAGCCGAGGCCGGCGGCACCAGGATCAAGCTGGCCGATGCCGTCCGCGGACATGGCTCAGGCCGAGCCGCCGCACTTGCCTTCGCCGCACTTGCCTTCACCGGCTTTCTTCTTGTCGGCGCCGCACTTGCCTTCACCGGCGGCCTTGGCCTCGTCGGCGCTGATGAAGCCGTCCTTGTTGGTGTCGTGAGCGGCGAACTTGCTGGTGTCGCCCTTGTGTGCAGCGCCGAACTCGGCCTTGGAGACCTTGCCGTCCTTGTCGGTGTCCATCTTGTCGACGCCGCAGCTGCCTTCGGCCGCCTTGGTGTCGGATGCCGCGGCCAGGCCGGCGCCGAGCATGTAGCCGGAGGAAAGGTCGCTCATCGCGAAGGCCGAACCCGACAGCGCGAGGCCGCCGACGATGGCACCGAGGGTGAGGGCGATGGGCTTGTTGGTGTGCTTGGACATGTGTCTCTCCTGTGGGTGGTGGCGGGAAGTCCGCCATTGGATGACGCCTTGCGATAACACGTGTGGATCACACGCTTGGATGGTGCTTCCGGGTGCAACTGCCAATAAGAGGCATCGGAAGGGCGGGAGGATTCACTGCGTCAGGAATTCGCGGGCGAGGCCCCGTGCCCGATGCAGCCTCGATTTGACCGCTTCTTTCGTTAGCGCCAGGTGGTCGGCGATTTCGGCGATGGTCAGTCCCTCCAGATCGCGCAGCAGCACGACTTCACGGTAGTGGGCGGGTAACGATTCCAGTGCGGCGGCGACATCGTGGCGCCATTCAGAAGGTTCGGGTGTCACCACCGGCAGTATGTCGTCGGTGATCGCGTCGCCTGTCAGCCAGCGCCTGCCGCGCTTGAGTCGGTTGCACTCGCGTTTGACGATGCGGAATATCCAGGAGGTGAAGCATTCGAGCGTGCGCAGATCACAAAGCTTGCGGGACACCGTAATCAGGCTTTCCTGTACCGCATCCTCAACGTCGTTGATGACGCAGTGGAATTCGGCGTAGCGGCGCAGATCCTGGCGCGACTTGCAGAGCACGCGCTCGAGCGCGATCGAATCGCCCATGCGCGCAGCTTCAAGGTCGCCGTTGGCCATAAGTTGCTTCATGCCGCGATGTTCTCCTGCCCGAGCTTGGCGCACGGCGGTCGCCGGTGCATAAGCCATGAGTTGGGGGAGGGCGCGAAAAGATTCGGCGCGAACGGCCCGTCCGCGCCGATATTTAGATTTCGTTCAGTTCCAGCCCCCGTTGCGGGGGCTGTGTGTCCACTTCGGCGCCGGGGCCCCCGGCCAGCCAGGGAGCGGCAGGCGCCTGCGGTATTTCAGACCGCGCCGGTGGTGCTGCTGTCGTCGCGCTTCTCGCGCGGCGGGAGGAGTTCCTCGCCCTTGACCAGGAACCAGACGTTCTCGGCGATGTTGGTCGCGTGGTCGCCGATCCGTTCGATGTTCTTCGCCATGAACAGCAGGTGCGTGCAGGCGGTGATGCTGCGCGCGTCTTCCATCATGTAGGTCAGCAGCTCCCGGAACAGGGCGGTGTAGGCGATGTCGATCTCGGCATCGCGGGCACGGACACGCTGGGCCAGGTCGATGTTGTTGTCGCGGTACGCGGCCAGCACGTCGCGCAACTGCTGCACCGCCAGGGTGCCGATCGCATGCAAGCCGCTCACGTGCGGCAGCGGTGGCGACAGGTTGAGTGCCGTGGAGCGCTTGGCGACGTTGGCGGCGTAGTCGCCGACGCGCTCGATGTCCGCGGCGATCCGGATTGCCGAGAGGATCTCGCGCAGATCGCGCGCCATCGGTCCGCGCAACGCCAGCTTCATCACGTCGTGGCTGATCTCCTGTTCCATCGCGTCGATCGCTTCGTCGTTGGCGATGATGCGCTCGGCGGCCTTGTCGTCGCGACGCTGCACGACATCGAGCGCGGCCTCGAGTTGCGAAGCGGCCATCTCGCCCATGCGAAGGGTTTCGTTGAGCAGCCGGCGCTGCTCTTCGTCGTAGCTCTTGACGATGTGGTCGTGCATTTGGGTGCTCATGAGGATGTCCTGTTCGAAGCGGTCGAAGGCACTCTATTGCCCTCGCTCCAGCCTTCCCCCGCAATCGGGAGACGGCTGTCAGTGCGTCAGCCGAAGCGGCCGGTGATGTAGTCCTCGGTCTGCTGCTTGCCGGGGTTGGAGAAGATCGTCTCGGTGCTGGCGTGCTCGATCAGGTCGCCCAGGTACATGAAGGCGGTGAAGTCGGAGACGCGCGCGGCCTGCTGCATGTTGTGCGTCACGATCGCGATCGTGTAGTCCTTCTTGAGCTCCTCGACCAGCTGCTCGATGCGGCTGGTGGAGATCGGGTCCAGTGCGGAGGTCGGCTCGTCGAGCAGCAGCACGTCCGGGCGCAGTGCCACGGCGCGGGCGATGCACAGGCGCTGCTGCTGGCCGCCCGACAGGCCCAGCGCACTCTGGCCGAGCTTGTCCTTGACCTCGTCCCACAGCGCGCCCTGGCGCAGCGCATGCTCGACGCGGTCGTTCATGTCGGCCCTGGACAGCTTCTCGTGGTGGCGGATGCCGTAGGCGACATTCTCGAAGATGGTCATCGGGAACGGCACCGGCTTCTGGAACACCATGCCGACCTTGCTGCGCAGGCGGTTCATCGGATAGCGCGGGTCGAGGATGTTCTCGCCGTCCAGTAGCACTTCGCCCTTGGCCTCGAGCTTCGGGTACAGCGCGTAGATGCGGTTGAAGATGCGCAGCAGCGTCGACTTGCCGCAGCCGGAGGGGCCGATCAGCGCGGTCACGCGCTTTTCGGGGATCTCCAGGTGGATGTCCTTGAGCGCATGGAACTTGTCGTAATAGAAGTTCAGGCCGCGTGCGGCGAGCTTCACCGGCGCAGCTGCGGCGCTGGCGCGCTCAGGCGTGGCGACCGTAAGGCGTGAGTCGTTCATGGCCGGAGTCCGGGCGATTCGGGAGGGCGTGAGGTCAGTCATGGCTGATCTTGTTTCGAAGCACGATGGCGCGGGCCACCAGGCTGATTAGGAGGACGAACACCGTGAGGACCAGCGCGCCGGCCCACGCCAGCACCTGCCACGACTCGTA
>DATDBI010000280.1:0-2445 GCA_036524915.1 Lysobacter sp.
CGGAAGACCGCGAATTGTACCGGTAATGCCTCACCGGTCCGGTGCTGGCGCGGCGCACAGGATCGCCGAGCGTCGGCATCCGGACTGAGTGCCGGAAGTAATCAAGACCAGTCACCCTCCGCGGCGAACGGCCAGATCCGGCCAGATCGCGCATGCAAGTTGCCGGCATTGGCCCTCATTGTGCAGCAGGCCTCACCGACCGCACCGGCCGGGCCGGCGTGGCTTCACGCACGGCGTAGGCACGCAGGAACAGATCGACCGACGCCGCCAGGTGGGCATCGATTTCCTCCGGCCGCGGGCCCGGTCCGCCGAACACGAGGCAGGCATGCGGCTCGCCCTTGAGCAGGGCGAAAAACTGCCCGGCCGCGCGCGGTACGTCGGTGATGTCGAGTTCGCCGGCGCCGATCCGGCGCTCCAGCAGCGTGGCGAAGTCGCCCTGGACGCGCATCGGGCCGGCCTCCCAGAACAGTTTCGGCAGGCCCGAGTTCGCCATCTGCGGCGTGCACAGCATGCGGTGGCCGGCGACGGCCTCCGGGGCGCTGATCATCGAATAGAACGCGTGGGCGATCGTCATCAGCCGCTCGCGCAGGGGCGTGGCCGGCGACGGCTCGAACAGCGACGACGGCAGCGACTGGTCGCAGTGCGATTCGACGGCGGCAACGAACAACGCGTCCTTGTCGCCGAAATGGCTGTAGACGGTGAGCTTGGAGACTCCGGCCTCGGCGGCGATCTGGTCCATGCTGGACCCGTCGAAACCTTGCTGAGTAAACATTCTTTTGGCCGCTTCCAGAATCGCGGCACGCTTTCCCAGATCCTTGGGGCGACCCGGTCCGGCGGACTTCGGGGGGCTGGTTTGGCGCAGGGCATTCATGCGGGAATACTAGACTATTGAGTTTGATATTTATACAGTACCGCCAGGTACATTAATTAACCTTGAGGTCACCCGCAATGCGCAGCAGTCCCCCCACCGCTGCCCGCTTCGCCGTCGGCGCGATGCTTGGCCTCTCCTCCCTCGTTCTGGCCGGCTGCAGCAGCGATGCCAAGCCCGAGGAAGCACCGCGGCCGGTGCTGGTGATCCACCCCGGCGCGTCCAGCCAGACCGCAACCGCGTTCGCAGGCGACGTCCGCGCCCGCGAGGAAAGCCCGCTGGCGTTCCGGGTCGGCGGCAAGCTGATCGAGCGCAAGGTCGATGTCGGCGCGCATGTCCGCAAGGGCGATCTGCTGGCTACGCTCGATCCGGGCGACCTGCAGGCGCAGGCCCGCGCGGCGCAGGCGCAACTGGCCGCGGCCGAGGCCGAGTACGGTCGCGCCAGGTCCGACCAGGTCCGCTTCGCCCGCCTGGCCAATGAGCAGCTGGTCAGCCGCTCGACCCTGGATGCACAGAACGCCGCGACGCTGGCCGCCCAGGGGCAGGTCAACGCCGCTCGCGCCAACCTCGAGGTTGCCCGCAACCAGGCCGCCTACTCGCAGCTGCGCGCGACCGCCGACGGCGTGATCGCCAGCCGCAGCGCAGAGGCGGGGCAGGTGGTCGCCGCCGGGCAAGCCGTGTTCTCCCTGGCCGCGGACGGTATCCGCGAAGTGGCCTTCGCCCTGCCCGAGGGCATCGTCTCAACGATCAAGCCGGGCCAGCCGGTGCTGGTGGAGTCGTGGTCGCAACCGGGCAAGCGCTGGCCGGGCCGCATCCGCGAGATCTCGCCGGCAGCCGACCCCGCGTCGCGCACGTACGCGGCGCGGATCAGCGTGGATGCGCCGGAAGGGGCACTCGAACTGGGCCAGAGCGCGCGCGTGTTCCTGCCTGACAACGGCACGCCGGGGAATGCCGGTGGCGGACTCAGCGTGCCGCTCGCAGCGGTGCAGCGAGGCGGCAACGGCAGCGCCGTGTTCGTGGTCGACCCGAAGACGTCGACGCTGAAGCTGCAGCCGGTGCGCACCGGCCCGTTCGGCGAGGACCGAGTGCCGGTGATCGACGGCCTCGATGCCCACGCCTGGGTGGTCGCCGCCGGGGGTCATCTGCTGCGTGTCGGGCAGAAGGTGCAGCCGGTCGATCGCGACAATCGTCCCGTGACGGCGAACTGACCCATGCGCTTCAACCTCTCAGAGTGGGCCCTGCGCCATCGCAGCCTCATTGTCTACGCGATGCTGGTGGCGGCAATCGCCGGCACCTTCTCGTACCTGCGGCTGGGCCGCAGCGAGGATCCGTCCTTCACCTTCAAGGTGATGGTGATCCGCACGCTGTGGCCGGGCGCGACCGCCGAGGAAGTCTCGCGCCAGGTCACCGAGCGGATCGAAAAGAAGCTGATGGAAACCGGCCAGTACGAGTTCATCCGCTCGTACTCGCGCGCCGGCGAATCGCAGGTGATGTTCATCGCCAAGGACTCGCTGCGCTCCAAGGACATCGGCCCGCTGTGGTACCAGGTGCGCAAGAAGATCGGCGACATCCGCCCG
>DATDBI010000281.1:0-7067 GCA_036524915.1 Lysobacter sp.
GGGCCTCGAGCTCGCGCGACTTTTCGCCGTCATCGAGCGAGGCGACCAGCTCTATTGGTTGTGTGACCTTTTCCAGGTACGCCTGCAACTGGGTCTTGAGATCGGCATCCAACATGGGGGACGGCTCCATCGTTTGTTCGGAATGAACGCCGCGAGCGCCCGGGCAGGGAGGGAGGGAGAACTGCCCGAACGTCGCGACATCCAAAGAGGAAAACTGGCGGGCATCTGGCCGGCCGGGTCCGCGGGGCGGACGGTTGGGGCGGGCCTGGCCCTTGCCCCAACCCCTCTCCCGTGCGGGAGAGGGGCATCGGAACGGCTTTAGATCTTGCCGACCAGGTCCAGCGACGGCTTCAGGGTCTTCTCGCCTTCGTGCCACTTGGCCGGGCAGACCTCACCCGGATGGGCGGCGACGTACTGGGCAGCCTTGACCTTGCGCAGCAGCTCGGACGCATCGCGGCCGATGCCGCCGGCGTTGATCTCGACGATCTGGATCTTGCCGTCCGGATCGATCACGAAGGTGCCGCGATCAGCCAGGCCCGCGTCTTCGATCATCACGCCGAAGTTGCGCGTGATCACGCCGGTCGGGTCGCCGATCAGCGGGTACTGGATCTTCTTGATCGTGTCGGAGGTGTCGTGCCAGGCCTTGTGGGTGAAGTGGGTATCTGTCGACACGCCGTAGATCTCCACGCCCATCTTCTGGAACTCGGCGTAGTTGTCGGCCAGGTCGCCCAGCTCGGTCGGGCAGACGAAGGTGAAGTCGGCCGGGTAGAAGAACACCACCGACCACTTGCCCTTCAGGGTGGCATCGGTCACTTCGACGAACTCGCCGTTCTTGTAGGCAGTGGCCTTGAACGGAAGGACTTGGGTGTTGATCAGCGACATCAGGGGATTCCTTATGCGGGGTGGGTGGAAGCGATGGACAGAGATTAGGGATCGCGCAGTAATCCATCAAGTTGATTGATGGAATTGATTTAATAGGCGCTGCCTATGGTTGGCGGAGGAGATAGGCGGCGCGTATCCATCCTGAGGTGCGGATGTTTCCGCCAGCGTCAAGGCTGCCGGGTCGCGCCGCCCGGCCGCGCACGCGACAATGCCGCCATGAGCAAACCCTCCCATTCAGGCGCCGCCAGCGTGGCCCGGCTGCTGGCCGATGCCTCGACGCGCTTGTCCGGCGATGAGGCCCGCGCCGAGGCCGAGCGGCTGCTGGGGCACGCCCTGGGCGTGTCGTCGACCTGGTTGTACAGCCACGGCGAGGAGGTTCCGGATCCGGATCGCGTGGCCGGATTCGAGCGCCTGTTGGAGCGGCGGCTGGCCGGCGAGCCGGTGGCCTACTTGCTGGGCCAGCGCGGCTTCTGGCGATTCGACCTGCAGGTGACCCCGGCCACGCTGATTCCCCGGCCTGAAACCGAGCGCCTGGTCGAACTTGCACTGGAACGCCTGCCGACCGGCCGCGCGCTGCGCATCGCCGATCTTGGCACCGGGACCGGTGCGATCGCGCTGGCGTTGGCGCACGAGCGGCCGCAGGCCAGCGTGGTGGCGGTCGATGTCAGCGAACCGGCGCTGGCCGTGGCGCGCGCGAATGGCGGACTGCTCGGCCTGTCGCGCGTCGAGTTCCGCCATGGCGACTGGCTGGCGCCGCTGGCGGGCGAGCGCTTCGAGCTGATCGCGAGCAATCCGCCCTACATCGCCGATGACGATGCCCACCTGCAACAGGGCGACCTGCGCTTCGAGCCGCGCAGCGCGCTGGCCTCCGGCCGCGATGGCCTCGACGCGATCCGCGTCATCGTCGCCGGCGCGCCCGAGCATCTGGCAGCGGGCGGCTGGCTGCTGTTCGAGCACGGCTGGGAGCAGGGCAGTGCGGTGCGCGAGCTGATGCTGGCGCGCGGATTTGCCGAGGTTGGAACCGCGCAGGACTGGGAGGGCCGCGACCGCGTCACCCTCGGCCAGTGGCCCCTGTAGGAGCGAGCTCGCTCGCGACCAGCGTCACCGCGCCGTTCCGCCAGATAGCGAGCGAGCCCGCGCCCACATTGGCATAGGCGTCCAGCCGTTAGAATTGCCGACCTCCGAATGGCTCCCTGCTGATGCGAGGCCCCGCGATGCGCACGCTCTATCCCGAGATCGAACCCTTCGACAGCGGCACCCTGCAGGTCGACGGGCGCCATACGCTCTATTTCGAGCAGTGCGGCAACCCCGACGGCAAGCCGGTGGTGCTGTTGCACGGCGGTCCCGGCGCGGGCTGCAGCCCGAAGATGCGGCGCTTCCACGATCCGGCCAAGTACCGCATCGTGCTGTTCGACCAGCGCGGCAGCGGCCGCTCGACGCCGCACGCCGACCTCGTCGACAACACCACCTGGGACCTGGTCGCCGACATCGAAAAGCTGCGCGACAAGCTGCGCATCGACAAGTGGCAGGTGTTCGGCGGCTCGTGGGGTTCGACGCTGGCGCTGGCCTATGCCCAGGCGCATCCGCAGCGCGTGACCGAGCTGGTCCTGCGCGGCATCTTCATGCTGCGCCGCTGGGAGCTGGAGTGGTTCTACCAGGACGGCGCCTCGCGCCTGTTCCCGGATGCGTGGGAGCACTACCTGAAGGCGATCCCGGTGGTCGAGCGCCACGACCTGATCAGCGCGTTCCACCGCCGCCTGACCTCTTCCGATGAAGCCACGCGCCTGGCCGCGGCCAAGGCCTGGAGCGTGTGGGAAGGCGCGACCAGCTTCCTGCACATCGATCCGGATTTCGCCGCCAGCCACGAAGACCCGCAGTTCGCGCTCGCGTTCGCGCGGATCGAGAACCACTACTTCGTCAACAGCGGTTTCTTCGAGGTCGATGACCAGCTGTTGCGCGACGCGCACCGCATCGCCGACATCCCCGGCGTGATCGTGCATGGCCGCTACGACGTGGTCTGCCCGGTCGCCAATGCCTGGGACCTGAAGAAGACCTGGCCGAAGGCCGAGCTGGTGATCACGCCCGCGTCCGGTCACTCGGCCTTCGAGGCCGAGAACGTGGATGCGCTGGTGCAGGCGACGGACCGCTTCGCCTGACGCACTGCCCCTCTCCCGCCGCGCTGCGCGCGTCGACCTCTCCCACAAGGAGAGAGGTGAAGTTCCCTCTACGGCAAGCGTAATGACAGCTTCCCTCTCCCCTTGTGGGAGAGGGACAGGCGCCAAGCGCCAGGGAGAGGGGGCTGCATACGTATTCAAGGACAGCCCACCCCCACCTCGCGCAGAATCGCCCGACAGCCGCCACCAGGCGGTCCCGGGGGAGAGGAATGAGCGCGATTGCCGAGTCCGAGCAACAACACGTCACCGCACGCGTAGTGCTGATATCCGCTGCCGCGGCGCTGGGCGGCTTCCTGTTCGGATTCGACACCGCGGTCATCAACGGTGCCGTCGATGCCATTCGCGGCGGCTTCGGCCTCGGCGCGGCGCAGACCGGGTTTGCCGTGTCGTGCGCGCTGCTGGGTTCGGCGCTGGGCGCCTGGTACGCGGGCCTGCTGGCCGATCGTTTCGGCCGGGTGCGGACGATGCAGGTGGCGGCGGCGCTGCTCGCGGTCAGTGCATTGGGTTCGGGCCTGGTGATCGGCGTGTGGGACCTGATGTTCTGGCGCGTGGTCGGTGGCATCGGCGTCGGCGTGGCCTCGGTGATCGCACCGACCTACATCGCCGAAGTGTCGCCGGCGGCGGTGCGCGGGCGACTGGGCTCGCTGCAGCAGCTGGCGATCGTGCTGGGCATCTTCATGGCCCTGCTCAGTGATGCATGGCTGGCCGGAATCGGCGGCGGCGCTGCCGGCAAGCTGTGGTTCGGGCTGGAAGCGTGGCGCTGGATGTTCCTTGTCGCCGTCGTGCCGGCGTTGATCTATGGCGCGCTCGTGCTCGGCGTGCCCGAATCGCCGCGCCATCTGATCGCACGCGGTCGCCCGCGTGAAGCGCGCGATGTGCTTCGGCAGGTGCTGGGACTCAACAGTGACGTCGCGCTCGACCAGAAGGTCGCCGACATCCAGCACAGCCTGCGCTCGGAATACCGTCCCACGCTCAAGGACCTGCGCGGTCCGCGCGCCGGCCTGCTGCCGGTGGTCTGGATCGGCATCGCGCTGTCGGTGTTCCAGCAGTTCGTCGGCATCAACGTGATCTTTTACTACTCATCGACGCTGTGGCATTCGGTGGGTTTCAGCGAGGCCGACTCGTTCACCATCACCGTGGTCACCTCGGTGGTGAACGTGCTGGTGACGCTGGTCGCCATTGCCCTGGTCGACAAGATCGGACGCAAGCCACTGCTGACGATCGGTTCGGCCGGCATGGCGGTGACGCTGGCGCTGATGGCATGGTGCTTCTCGCAGGCGACCGGCAGTGGCGCCGAGCTGAGCCTGGCCGAACCGTGGGGCATGGTCGCGCTGGTCGCCGCCAATGCCTACGTCGTGTTCTTCGGCCTGAGTTGGGGCCCGATGGTATGGGTGCTGCTGGGCGAGATGTTCCCCAATCGCATCCGCGCGATCGCGCTGGCGGTGGCGGCATCGGCGCAATGGATCGCCAACTTCATCATCACCAGCTCGTTCCCGTCGCTGGCGGAGATCGGGCTGTCGTTCGCCTACGGGCTGTATGCGCTGTTCGCGCTGGGCTCGCTGGTGTTCGTGCTGACGTCGGTGCGCGAGACCAAGGGCATGGAACTGGAGGAGATGACGGACTAGCGCTTCGCGCTGTTCCCTCTCCCTGGCCGCCTTGGGCGGCCAGGGAGAGGGGGGCTAGATCGCCGCCGACCCGTCCGGGTTGTGTTCGATCATCCACAGCCCCGCCCACAGCTTGAGATCCAGCTCGAAGCCTTCGCGTTGCTTCTGCATCAGCCACGCCGGCGCCTGCGAGCGCGCAACCTCGTGCACGGTGATGTCCTCGTTGTCGACACCGCCGCCGCTGCCGACCTTGCTCAGTCCGCGTGCGCGCACGAAGGCGATGCGTTCGTTGCTCATGCCAGCCGAGGTCGGGCCAACCAGCAGCACGTCGACGCGCTGCGCCGACCAGCCGGTCTCCTCGATCAGTTCGCGCCGCGCCGCCGTTTCCAGCGTGTCGCTGGCGTGGTCGTCGCCGACCAGTCCGGCCGGCATCTCGATCGTGCGTGCGCCCAGCGGCACCCGGTATTGCTCGACGAACAGCACGTTGTCGTCCGGCGTTACCGCCACGACGATCACCGCCATTCCGTCGCCGTTGGTGCGCTCGACATACTCCCAGCGGCCGCGACGGCGCATGCGCAGCCATGGGCCTTCGTACAGCGTTTCCAGCGGTTCTTGTGCGTGGTCGTTCATTGCATGCCTGTCGTGTTTGCCTGAATGCTACGCCGGGGTCTGTGACGCGGCGAAGTCGAGACCGGCCGACTGGTACAGCCGCCTGCGCGTCATCGGGCCGAAGCGCAGCGCCTCGCACAGCGCGCCCAGGCCGGCGCCATCGCCGTTGCCGCGCGCGAACTGCAGGCTGATGTCGCCCAGCGGCGCATCCAGCGCGATCGTAGTCAGTTGCCGGCACAGCAAGGCCTGCTCGCGGTGCTGGCGCAGTTTCGCCGCCGCACTGGCGGCGCCGCGCAGACGCAGGTACGGCACTTCCTCCACGCGCGCCAGCAGCGCATCGAGGGTGTCGAAGTGGGCCAGCAGCGCGGCCGCGGTCTTGGCGCCGATGCCGGGCACGCCGGGGATGTTGTCGACGGCGTCACCGGTCAGTGCCAGGTAGTCGGCGATCTGCCGCGCCTGCACGCCGTGGCGCTCTGGCACGCCGGCCGCGCCCCAGCGCTGGGCGCGGGCGAAGTCCCATTGTTCGTCGTGATCGCCCAGCAGCTGCGACAGGTCCTTGTCGGCGGAAACGATAACCGAGCGGAAGCCGTTGCCGCGCGCGGCATGCACGGCGCTGCCGATCAGGTCGTCGGCCTCGTACTGGCCATGCGAGAGCACGGCCAGGCCGAGAGCGACGCAAAGGGCCTTGCAATGCACGAACTGACGCTTGAGTTCTTCCGGCGCCGATTCCCGGTTGGCCTTGTAGGCCGGGTAGAGCGCGTTGCGGAAGCACGAGTCCAGCGCTTCGTCGAAGGCGATGGCGATGTGCTGCGGGCGCGTGCGGTCGATCAGTTCCAGCAGGAAGCGGGCAAAGCCGTGCACCGCATTGGTCGGCCAGCCGTCGGCGTCGTGGAACTCGTTGGGCATCGAGTGCCAGGCGCGGAAGACGTACATGCTGGCGTCCACCAGGTAGAGCGTCGCAGCAGGGCTTGCGCCCGCGTTCGTGGCCGGCGCCCGGCTGGCGCTGTCGAAGCTGATGTCGCTCACGTCGGCGACCACGCACTGAGCAGTTCGGCCGGATCGGGGCGCTCGCGCTCGGGTGCGTCGAGCTTCGGCGTGCCGATATGGACAAAGCCGACGACGCGCTCGTGCTCGCCCAGTCCCAGCCATTGCGCGACCTGCGGGTCGTAAGCCAGCCAGCCGGTCAGCCAGATGGCGCCAAAGCCCAGGGCCTGGGCGGCCTGGAGCAGGGCGAAACACACGCACGAGGCGGTGGAGAAGCGCTCGGACTCGGGAATCTTCTCGTCAGGCCCCAATCGTCCGATCACGGCGACCACCAGGGGGGCATGGGAGAAGCGTGTCCGGTCCTTCTCGATGACCGCATCGCTTGCCTCCGGGTCGCGCTGGCGGCTGCGTTGGGCCAGCCGCTCACCAAAGGCGTGGCGGGCGTCGCCGCTGAAGCTGATGAAGCGGAAGGGCACGCGTTTGCCGTGGTCGGGCACGCGTACGGCCGATCGCAACAGGCGCATCAGGGTGTCTGGATCGGGGCCGGGCTCGCCCAGCTGCTTCGGCGGGACCGAGCGGCGGGCGTCCAGGGCGGCCAGGGCCGGGTCGAATTCCCGGTTCAGGTCAGAAGTGTTTCGCGACATCAGTCACAATTGCTCAAAGTGGGCCTGCAAGGTGAGGTCGTATCTTGCCACTATGCGCCTACCAACTGCCGGCGCACGGCAGGTTCGGTCCACGCAACTCTGGGGAACAAGCTAGTGTCCGGCTATCCGCACGGCGTCGCTCAAGCTACGCGTACCGATCCGATGCGCAT
>DATDBI010000282.1:0-7179 GCA_036524915.1 Lysobacter sp.
CTGGCGGAGAGGGGGGGATTCGAACCCCCGGTACGCTATAAACGTACGCCTGATTTCGAGTCAGGTACATTCAACCACTCTGCCACCTCTCCGGGTGGTGCAGCGAGCCGGGAATTCTACGGGGCTTGCGCGTCTGCGGCAAGCGTCCCGACGACCCGGCTACACTATCGCTCCCCTGAACGAACGGCGTCGTCATGTCCGAAATCCTGGTCCCGGTGTCCTTTGGCGAGCTGCTCGACAAGATCGCGATCCTGCAGATCAAGTCCGAGCGCATGAGCGATCCCGCCAAGCTGGCCAATGTCCGTAACGAACTGTCCGCGCTGGAGCAGACCTGGATGGCGCATCCGGCTGCCGGCAAGGACATCGCCCGCCTGCGCGCCGAGCTGAAGGCCGTCAACGAGCGCCTGTGGGTGATCGAGGACGACATCCGCATCAAGGAGAAGGCGCAGGCCTTCGACGACGAGTTCGTGCGCCTGGCCCGCAGCGTCTACTTCGAGAACGACGAGCGCGCGCGCATCAAGAAGGACATCAATCTCGCCCTGGGCTCGTCCTACGTCGAAGAGAAGTCGTACCAGGACTACCGCACCGGCGCGGCGCCCTGACCGACGGCGACGGCTCAGCTGGCCAGCGCGTACGCGGCTACCGCGAACGCCAGCACTGACGCGGTCGCCGCCACCACGGCCAGCATCTGCGTGCGCATCAGGCGCTGCTCCTGCACCGCCTGCCGCTGGCGCAGTTCGGCGATGGTCCGCTCCAGCTCCAGCGACGCCTGCTTCAGCGCCGTGAGCGTCATTTCCATTTCCGCGGCGAGGGTCTTGATCGCCTGGTGATTGAGGTCCACCGCGTCCTGCAGTTCGCGGATCTGCTGCGGGATCTGGGTGGGTTCCTTGCCACGGGTGAACATCGGCCGGGCGGCGCGGATCAGTTCCGGCAGCAGCGGCGCGACCACGGTGAACCAGGCGGCCATCACGTCATCTCCGCGGTTGCATGCGCCGCTCGCGGCGGCAGGTGATCGGCGCAATAGCGCTCGAAGGCGGCGATCGCATCGTCGACGGTGATCAGGTCCATGACGCCATCGTGCTCGATCTTCGTGCCCCAGCGCAGTTCCGCCGCCGGCTTGCCCAGGTAGTTGCGCGCGGCATCGTCGTAGCGATCGACGCAGTAACCGCGATCGCTGTACGGACCGCTGCGGGCCGGATTGCTGGCTGCATGCAACCCGAGCACCTTCGTGCCCATGGCGTTTGCGATGTGCATCGGCCCGGAGTCCGGCGTGACCAGCAACTGGCCGCGTTCGAGCAGGGCAGGCAGTTGCTTGAGCGTGTCCTTGCCGACCAGGTCGAGCGCGGGGTGGCGCATGGCCGCCGCGATCGCGTCGGTGGTGTGCCGCTCCAGTTCGCTGCGACCGCCACAGAGCACCACCCGCCAGCCGCGTGCAACGGCGTGGTCGGCCAGTGCGGCGTGGCGTTGCGCCTGCCAGTTGCGCAGGGTGTGGCTGGAACAAGGCGAGACCAGCATCGTCGGAGTGCCGTCGTCGGGCCACTGCTCGCGCGCCCATTGCCGCGCCTCGGCGGGCACGGGCAGGTCCCAGTGCACCCGATCCTGGTGCAGGCCCAGCGGCTCGCAGAAACTGCCGATCGCATCGAGCACATGGATGCCCGGGCGGTCGGGGATGCGTTCGTTGACGAACAGTCCGTGCAGGTCCTTCGAGCGCGAGCGGTCATAACCGACGCGCCTGTGTGCCGGGATGAAGGCCGACAGCAGGTTGGCGCGCGCGGCGACCTGCATCTGCAGCAGCACGTCGAAGCGGCGCTGCGCGCCCAGTCGCTGGCGCAACTCGCGGTGCAGGGCGCGCATGCCGGCCAGGCCGGTCTTTTTGTCGTACTCGACGAACTCGACGCCGGGGAGACCGGCCAGCAGTCGATGCTCGCCCTTGCCGATCACCCAGGTCAGGCGCACCTGCGGCCAGGCCGCCTGCATGGTGCGCACCAGTGGCACGACGTGGGTGACATCGCCCAGCGCCGACAGGCGCAGCAGGCAGATCGATGTGGGAGCTGCAGGCGTCATGCGCGTTGCCTCTGTGCAGGGCCGGACAGGGCAGGGTCAGCCCGGCGAGCAACGCGACCGGGTTCGTGTTCCACTGTCCCGCGGACAGGCCACCTGGGCGAAGTGCATGCGGCGCGTGAAGGCTGATTGCAGGGCACGTGAATTGCTAGACTCCCGGGAATGACGGGGTTCGATGCTACCGAAGAGATGACGCCGTTCCGCGACGACAGCGGATTCGGCGCCATTCTGTTCGACCGCAACCGGGTGCGGCAAGCGAGCCCGGAGTGGTTCGTGCCGTCCTTCTGGGAACAGCGGGCACGCCCGGTCGAAAGTGGCGGCCGCGGTGGCGCCTGGTTTATCGATGCGCCTTTCGGCCCGGCCTTGCTGCGGCGTTACCTGCGCGGCGGAATGGCGGCGCGCATCAGCCGCGATCGCTATTGGTGGAGCGGTGCGGCCAGCACGCGCAGCTTCGCAGAGTTCCGCCTGACCCGGACCATGGCCGAAAAGGGCGTGCCGGTGCCGCGCCCGATTGCCGCCTGCTACCGCCGTGACGGCATGTTCTACCGCGCCGCCATCCTGCTCGAACGCCTCGATGACGTGCGCACACTGGCCGATCGCGCGGCCGTCGCCGGAGACGGCGCGCCCTGGGAGGAAGCCGGCCGCCTGATCGCGCGCGGCCACCGCGCCGGCCTCGACCATGCCGACCTCAACGCCCATAACCTTTTGTTCACCACCACGGGGCGAGGCTGGATCATCGACCTCGATCGTGGCCGCATGCGCATCCCTGCTACTGCCTGGCGCGAACGCAACCTGGCCCGCCTTAAGCGGTCGCTGCTGAAGTTGCGCGGCAGTCGCAGCGTCGAAGAGGTCGAGCGCGATTTCGGCCGTCTGCGCGAGGCATACGATCGGGCCTGGGATCGAGGTTACTGAGCATGGTTTTACCGAGCACGGCTTGGCAACTGCGCCTGCACGGAGTCGGCAATGCGTCGGCGGTCGAGCTCGGCTCGGCGATGGCCACCATCGAGCGCAATGGCGTGCCGTGGTTGACCGTCGACTGTGGCGGCGAGGGGCTGACGGCCTACCAGGCCCATTACGGGCACGCGCCGGATGCGCTGTACATCACCCATACCCACCTCGATCACGTCGCCGGGTTCGAGCGTCTGTTTGTTTCCACGTATTTCGATCCTGCACGACGCGGCAAGGTCCGCCTGTACGTGCCGGCAACGGTGCTGCCGCTGCTGCACCAGCGCGTGGGCGACTACCCCAACGCACTGGCCGAAGGCGGCGTGAACTTCTGGGATGCCTTCCAGGTGATCCCGGTGGGAGGTTCGTTCTGGCACGACGGCGTGCGCCTGGAAGTTTTCGCCACGCGCCATCACTGGCCCGAGACGGCCTACGGCCTGCGCCTGCACGGCAGCGTGGTGTGGACCGGCGACACCCGGCCGATTCCGGAAATGCTGGCGCGCTACGCCGATGCCGGCGAGCTGATCGCCCACGACTGCGCGCTGCACGGCAATCCGTCGCACAGCGGTATCGAGGATCTCGAACGCGAATACCCGCGGGCACTGCTCGAGCGCTGCCTGCTGTACCACTACGGCAACCGCGAGGAGGGCGAGATCCTCGCCGCGCGCGGCTACCGCGTGGCCCATCCCGGCCAGGTGGTGGCGCTGGAGGAGCCCACCGCCATGCAGGTCGAACTGACATGAGCGCCGTTCCCAGCGTGCAGGTCGCGCCACCTTTGCCGCTCGACCTGCGCGGCCGGCCGTTGCACGACCTTCGCCTGTCGGTGATCGAAGCGTGCAATTTCCGGTGCCCGTATTGCATGCCGGCCGATCGCGTGCCGGACGACTACGGCTTTGATTCGGCCTCGCGCCTGTCATTCGACGAGATCGAAACGCTGGTGCGCGGATTCGTCGCGGTCGGTGTCAACAAGCTGCGCCTGACCGGCGGCGAGCCGCTGCTGCGCAAGCGCTTGCCGCAACTGGTCCAGCGGTTGGCGGCGATCCCGGGCCTGGACGACATCGCCCTGACCACCAACGGTTCGCTGCTGGCCGCGCAGGCACGCGCGCTGCGCGATGCCGGCCTGGGCCGCATCACGGTCAGCATCGACGCACTCGATCCGCAGCGCTTCGCCCGGATGAGCGGCGGTCGCGGCAACATCGCCGACGTCCTGGCCGGGATCGAGGCGGCGCAGTCCGCGGGCTTTGCCTCGATCAAGCTCAATTGCGTCGTCGAGCGCGGCATCAACGATGACCAGGTGTTGCCATTGCTCGAGCACTTTCGTGGCAGCGGCCATGTGCTGCGCTTCATCGAATACATGGACGTGGGCACCTGCAATGGCTGGGTGCGCGATCGCGTGGTGCCGTCGGCGGAACTGCGCGACCGCATCGCCGCCCGCTGGCCGCTGCGCTCGCTGGAGGCGAACTATCGGGGCGAAGTCGCCTCGCGTTACGCGTTTGCCGACGGGCAGGGAGAAGTGGGCTTCGTCAGCTCGGTCAGCGAACCGTTCTGCGGCGACTGCCACCGCGCCCGCGTGTCGGCCGATGGACGCCTGTACACCTGCCTGTTCGCGGCCGACGGTCACGACCTGCGTCCGGCGCTGGCGCTGGGCGAGGCGGCACTGCGCGAGCGCGTGACCGGCCTGTGGTCGCACCGTGGTGACCGCTACAGCGAACTGCGCGGTGCCATCGGCACATCGCGGCGGCACGTCGAGATGTATCTGATTGGCGGTTGAATGAAAGCGAAGAATCCACCCGCGCGAAAGCAGCTGACCCACATCGATCCGGCCGGGCGCCCGGCCATGGTCGACGTTTCTGCAAAGACCGTGACCACGCGCGAGGCCAGGGCCGAGTGCAAGGTACGGTTTCCGACGGCGGTGGCAGCGCAGTTGCGCGCCTCCGGCCTCAAGAGCGCCAAGGGCGGCATCGTCGATACCGCGATCATCGCCGGCACCATGGCGGTCAAGCGCACGCATGAGCTGATCCCGTTCTGCCATCCATTGCCGATCGACGGATGCCGGATCAGCATCGACTGGCACAACCCGACCACGCTGGTCATCGAATGCGCCGTGCGCACGACCCATCGCACCGGAGTGGAAATGGAAGCGCTGACCGGCGCGACGGTGGCCGCGCTGACCGTCTACGACATGTGCAAGGCGCTGTCGCACGCGATCGTGCTGGGCCCGGCGAAGGTGCTGGGCAAGCGCGGCGGACGCCACGACTTCGGAGCAGCCTGATGGCCCTCGCCACCGTTCTTTACTTCGCCAGCCTGCGTGACGCCGCCGGCATCGCCAGTGAGTCCGTCGACGCCGATGGCGACCTGCGCGCGCTGTACGACGCGCTGCGCGCGCGCCACGGCTTCGTCCTGCCGCAGGAGCGCCTGCGTGTGGCAGTCGATGGCGCATTCGCGCACTGGGACCAGCCGGTGCGCGCCGGCAGCGAGATCGCCTTCATTCCCCCGGTCAGCGGCGGCTGAGCACCGGAACAGCAGCAACGACATGACGAAGCACTTCAGCCTTTCCGAAACACCTTTCGACACCGCCAGCCTGCGCGCGAACCTGCTCGACGACCGCGTCGGCGGCTACGCCAGCTTCGAAGGCTGGGTGCGTGACCACAACGACGGCCGCAGCGTGAACGGGCTGCGTTACGAAGCCTACGCAGCGCTTGCCGAAGCCGAAGGCGAGCGGGTGCTGGCCGAGGCGCGGGCGAAGTTCGACATCCTGGATGCGCGCTGCGTGCATCGCATCGGTGACCTGGCGATCGGCGAGCTTGCGGTGTGGGTGGGCGTCAGTGCCGCGCATCGCGATGCCGCGTTTGCCGCCTGCCGGTTCGTGATCGACGAGGTCAAGGCGCGCGTTCCGATCTGGAAGCACGAGCGCTATGTGGACGGCGACGCCGGCTGGTTGCATCCGACATCGCCCTGAACGTGCCTGGCTGTGCAGCAGTTCCTTCACTGCGTCCGGAATGACAAGGGGAGAAATCGCAGATGATCCGACCGTGCGTGCTTGTGCTCTCACTGGCGCTGATGGCGCCGGCCGCGGATTCGACCGAGCTGCTGGTCGGCAACAAGTCGGCCGATACGGTATGGCGCCTGTCCACGAAGGACGGACGCAGGTTGGGCGAGTTCGCGACCGGGCAAGGGCCGCATGAGATCGTCGTCAGCGGCGATGGGCGGACGGCGCTGGTCAGCAACTACGGCGCACAGTTGCCGGGCAACAGTCTGAGCGTGCTCGACCTGGCCGGCAGCGGACCGGTAAGGCGGATCGACCTGGGAGACAACACTCGCCCGCATGGCATGCGCCTGCTGCCGGGCAACGGGCGTGCGGTGGTGACCACCGAGGGTTCGCGGAAGTTGCTGCTGGTTGATCTCGACAAGGCCCAGCTGGCAACTGCCATCGACATGGGCGAGGGCAGGGCGCACATGGTCGCCGTGTCTGCCGATGGCGCGACCGCCTTCGTCACCAAGATCGATGCCGGCACGGTCAGTCGCGTAGACCTGAAGGCGGCCCGCAAGACACACGAAGTCGCGGCAGGAGCAGGCGCCGAGGGCGTGGCCGTGCATCCGCGCAGTGGCGAGGTCTGGGTCAGCAACCGCGAGGCCGGCACGGTGACCGTGCACGACCCGGCGACGTTGGCAATTGCCTCGACGGTGCCCAGCCCGGGCTTCCCGATCCGCGTCGTGTTCACCGCCGACGGCCGCCATGCGCTGGTGACCAACGCGCGCGCGGCGACGCTGTCGGTGATCGATGTGCAGGACAAGCGCGTGGTCCACACCGTCGACCTGGCGCGCAAGGATGCGCAGTACAGCGAGACGATGCTTGGCCGTGCCGCGTTGCCGATCGGGGTGATTGCCGATCCGGCCGGCAAGCGCGTGTACGTGGCGATCAGCGGCGGCGACGAGATTGCCGTTGTCGATACGCAGCGCTGGCAGGTGGTCGACCACTGGAAGACAGGGCGCGTACCCGATGCGCTCGGGGTCGTCAACTGAAGGCGCGACGACTGAAGGCCTGGCCCGGAAAGGCGATGGCCCCGCCGGCTGACCTCGGCACCCGCATCAGTCAATACCGTTGCTGCCTTCCGGCCCTGGCGGAGTTTTCGACCTAGCGTCGCGAGGGGCCGACGGGGCCACCATAGAGAC
>DATDBI010000283.1:0-2787 GCA_036524915.1 Lysobacter sp.
AAACCCATCTTCTACAGTGCAAGTCATCAACCGATTGATTGGTCACGGTTATCCGCGCCGCGGGAACGCGTTGGCACTACATTTTGTGGGATTGATCAGGCCTCGTCGACGTGGCGGACTGTCGGCGGCAGCGCGACGCCGGCAGCGGCGAGCGCGAGGCTGGCGGCGGGGCGCGGCAGCGATCGCAGCAAGAAGCACTTGTCGTTCTGCTCGACCTTGGTCTCGGTGAGCGAGTCGAGATCGGCAAGGATGTCCGGCCACGAGCCCTTGCGGCCGAGATCGGCGATGCGCTCCTCGAGTTCCTTCTTCAGGACGAGAGCGAGGAAGCTGCAGGATACGTGACCGCGAATGGTCTCATCGACTTTGTGGAAGATCGGCCGCGTCGCGAACAGGCTCTTGGCGGTGCGGAAGGTCTGTTCCACCATCGTCAACTGCTTGTAGCAAAGCATGACATCGAGCGGCGGGAGATCGGTGTTGGTGCGCAGCACGAAGACGCCATCGAACTTGGCATCCTGTTCGGCCTTGGCATGATCGATGGCGAAACGATCGTCGCCGACCGATGCCAGGAAGCGGCGATAGCCGGTGTTGCCGACCAGCGCCTTGTCGCCTTTCTTGAGCTGCCGTTCGAGCGCGGCCAGGATCGCGGCGCGGTCGGCGGCATCCTTCTTCGCCTCGTCGTGATTGCGGCAGACGATGTAGCGGCGTCCTGCCAGCATCACCGCCTTGGCGTCGTAGTCGACACTCTTGCGGCGCTTGGTGATAGTCAACGGCACGAACGGCGCGGGGTCGTCGAGCACGAGGCCGCGCACCAGTTTGTCGGTGCGCTCGCGGACGCCGAGAATGTAGAACAGGCCACGCGCTTCGAGTTCGGCAATCGTCTCCGCACTGATCATGCCGCGATCGGCAACGATGCAAACGCGACCGATCGAGAACCGCTTGCGTAGGCGGTCGATCACCGGAACGAGGCTGCCGGTGTCGGCGGTGTTGCCGGGCCACATCTCGGTGCAGACCGGCCGCCCGTCGCCGTCGAGCAGGACGGCGAGGATCATCTGATGCAGGTCCGGCCGGTGATCCTTGGAATAGCCATGCTGGCCCAGCGTCTGGCCGCCGGCACCTTCAAAGTAGAGACTGGTGGTGTCCATGAACACCAGGTCGAGCTTGCTGAACAGGTCGCGCCGCTTGGCAAACAGCCGCTCTTCCAGCACATCCTTGAGACAGCGTGGCGCCAGTGTGCGGCCGTCTTGTTCGGCCTGGGGCAACTCCTCGCCCAGCCAGGCCATCGCCCGATAGAGATGATGCAGGTCGAGCCCTGCGACACCATCGATCCGATAATCGTCCCGCCAGCGGTCCGCCGCCCGGTCGGAGCCGCCAGCAAACAGACGATGCAGCACGGTCAGGAACACCGCGCGTTCGAGCGCAAACTCGTGCTTGCGTTCACTGGCGAGTTCCTCGATCACGGCGCGGCAGCCGGTCTCTTCCCATAACCGCTCGAACACCAGCGCGGGCCCAAGCCGCCGCACCTCCGACACCGTTGCGCTGCCCTCCGCAACGGCGTCGACCACCATCGCCTTGGTGGAGAATCGTGCGCCCGAGCGCAACAGCCGCTCCAATTGACCGCTCTCGCGCAGGTCGTCGTAGCGCCCCAGCGTGGCGATCACCTGCTGGCGCACCTGCGCGCCGACGCGGCGGCTTGCAACAATCTGCAGATAGGCGCGTCCGGCCGACGTCTTGCGGCGAAAGTACATGGCGCCTCCGCATGCTGGTGCGCACACAGAGTCACGATTCGCTCGATAAAATCAACAACAACCGCCGAAAACGTGGCACTACATTTCGCACCGACGACCCCTCGACACCCGCAATATCAATGGCTTATCTCATGCTCCCCGGCGCGAACTGTAGAAGATGGGTCAAACGACGCCTCCGAGCAAAAATAGAAAAACCCTCCGCGTTTCCGCGGAGGGTTTTTCCTAATCAGTCATCGTGTCGAGGATTTTTCCGTTTTTGGCAGACCTGGCAGTGACCTACTTTTCCAAGCCTTGAGACTTAGTATCATCGGCGCTGGGGAGTTTAACGGCCGAGTTCGAGATGGGATCGGGTTCAGGCCCCCCGCTAGTACCACCAGGTCGGCGAAAAACGGAAAACGAACTTGTTGCACGCGCGGCCGGTCCTCGCGAACGAAGACCTGGGCCGCGCGCACAAAAGTTCATGAAGCAAGCCGGCATTTCACATGCGCTTCCGCTGGTCGCGGGAAGCACATGCAGCGCAATTGTAGTTTTAGTGTCGAGGATTGATGCGCATTGAAGATAAGAGCGATCAAGCCAATCGAGCTATTAGGACCGGTAAGCTCAACATCTTACGATGCTTACACACCCGGCCTATCAACGTGGTGGTCTACCACGGCTCTGTTTAGGGAGACCTCGTTTTGAGGTGGGTTTCTCGCTTAGATGCCTTCAGCGATTATCCCGTCCGCACATAGCTACGCAGCACTGCCGCTGGCGCGACAACTGCTCCACCAGAGGTGCGTTCACCCCGGTCCTCTCGTACTAGGGGCAAATCCTCTCAAGTCTCCGACACCCACGGCAGATAGGGACCGAACTGTCTCACGACGTTCTGAACCCAGCTCACGTACCACTTTAATCGGCGAACAGCCGAACCCTTGGGACCTGCTCCAGCCCCAGGATGTGATGAGCCGACATCGAGGTGCCAAACGATTCCGTCGATATGGACTCTTGGGAATCATCAGCCTGTTATCCCCGGCGTACCTTTTATCCGTTGAGCGATGGCCCT
>DATDBI010000284.1:0-5396 GCA_036524915.1 Lysobacter sp.
TCACGCCCGTCGCAAGGTCTTCCGCGTCGCCAAGCAGGCGGTCACGAAGGCTCTGCAGTACGCCTACATCGGTCGTAAGCAGAAGAAGCGTCATTTCCGTTCGCTGTGGATCACCCGCATCAATGCGGCTGCCCGCATCAACGGCATGAGCTACAGCCGTTTCATCAACGGCCTGCTGAAGGCTGGCATCACCCTCGACCGTAAGGTGCTGGCGGACATCGCCGTGCACGACGCGCAGGGTTTTGCGGCGCTGGCAGAGAAGGCGAAGAGCGCGCTCGCAGCGTAAGTTGCTCGCCTGGCCACGCGGTCCGCACTGCGGGTCGCGTCGCTGCGGCACAACGAAGTACACGCATGGGGAAGGGCGCAAGTCCTTCCCCATGTTTCGTTTTGTCCGAGGGGTTGCTGGCACATGAGTGGAATCGAATCACTGACGCAACAGGCGCTGGGCGATATCGCCGCCGCCGACACGCCCGACGCCGTCGAGGCGTTGCGCGTCGCGCTGCTGGGCAAGCAGGGCAGCGTCACCGCGCAGCTCAAGCATCTGGGCGCATTGCCCGCCGACCAGCGCAAGAGCGCCGGCGAGGCCATCAACCGCGCGCGTGACGCGCTGACCGACGCACTGGGCGAGCGCAGGCGCGTGCTCGACGATGCCGCGCTCGATTCGCGCCTGGCCTCCGAGAGCATCGACGTCACCCTGCCGGGCATCGACGCCGGTCGAGGCGGCCTCCATCCGGTGAGCCGCACGATGGAGCGCATCGCCGAGATCTTCGGGCGCCTGGGCTTCGAGCTCAGCGACGGTCCGGAGATCGAGGACGACTGGCACAACTTCGAGGCCCTGAACTTCCCGCCGCACCACCCGGCGCGGGCCATGCACGACACCTTCTACTTCGGCGACGGTCGCCTGCTGCGCACGCATACCTCGGGTGTGCAGGTGCGTTACATGCAGGACACCCGTCCGCCGCTGCGCATGATCGCGCTGGGCAAGGTCTACCGCAGCGACAGCGACCAGACCCACACGCCGATGTTCCACCAGTGCGAAGGCCTGCTCGTTGACGAGCACGCCAGCTTCGCCGACCTCAAGGGCACGCTGGCCGAGTTCGTGCGCGCGTTCTTCGAGCGCGACTTCGAGATGCGCTTCCGTCCGAGCTATTTCCCGTTCACCGAACCGTCCGCCGAAGTCGACATCGCCTGGCAGCAGCCAGACGGTTCGACGCGCTGGCTGGAAGTGCTCGGCTGCGGCATGGTCCACCCGAACGTGCTGCGCAACGTCGGCATCGATCCGGAGAAGTACACCGGATACGCCTTCGGCCTGGGCGTCGAGCGTTTCGCGATGCTTCGTTACGGCGTCGACGACCTGCGCAGCTTCTTCGACAACGACGTGCGCTTCCTTAAGCAGTTCGCGTAAGCGCGACAGCAAACTGGATCCCGGCGCTCGCCGGGATGACGAAGCAGAATCAGCGGGTCAGAGCATCAGATGAAATTCTCCGAAAACTGGCTGCGACAGCATGTGCCGACCACCGCGACGCGCGACGAACTCGCCGCGACGCTGACCGCGATCGGCCTGGAAGTCGAAGAGGTCACCGTGCTGGGCGAATCGCTCGACGGCGTCGTCGTGGCCCACATTGTCAGCGCCGAAAAGCATCCCGAAGCCGACCGCCTGCAGGTCTGCCAGGTCGACACCGGCAACGGCACCGTTCAGATCGTCTGCGGCGCGCCCAATGCGCGCCCGGGCCTGAAGGCACCGCTGGCGATGGTCGGCGCGAACCTGCCGGGCGGCATGGCGATCAAGGCCGCAAAGCTGCGCGGCGTCGAGTCGTCGGGAATGCTTTGCTCGGCCAAGGAGCTGGGCGTTGATGCCGATGCTTCCGGCCTGCTCGAGCTGCCCGAGGACGCGACCGTCGGCCAGCCGTTGTCGGCGTACCTGGGCCTGCCTGACGCCAGCATCGAGATCAAGCTCACGCCCAACCGCGCCGACTGCTTCAGCGTCCGCGGCATCGCCTACGACGTCGCGGCTGCGCTCGACAGCGAAGTACGCGCATTCGACGCCACGCCTGTCGCTGCGCAGAGCGATGCCACGCTCGCGGTCGAGCTGCAGGCCGGCGCCCGCGTGCCGCGCTTCGTCGGCCGCGTCATCGACAACGTCGACGCGAAAGTGCCGACGCCGGCCTGGATGGCCGAACGCCTGCGCCGCAGCGGCGTGCGTCCGATCAGTTTCCTCGTCGACGTCACCCAGTACGTGATGCTCGAACTGGGCCAGCCGATGCATGCCTTCGACAAGGCGTCGCTGGAGGGCGCGGTCGTCGTGCGCCCGGCGCGGGCGGAAGAAGAGATCAAGCTGCTCGACGGCCGCACGGTCACGCTGGACGAAGATTTCCTCGTCGTCGCCGACAGTCGCGGCGGTCACGGTGCCCGCGCAGTCGCGCTGGGCGGCATCATGGGCGGCTTCGATACGCGCGTCACCGACGACACCCGCCACGTGTTCCTTGAGGCCGCGCACTGGGTGCCCTCGGCGATCATCGGGCGCAGCCGCAAGCTCGGCATGCACACCGATGCCGGCCACCGCTTCGAGCGTGGCGTCGATCCGGAGCTTCCGCGCACCGCCGTCGAGTACGCAACCAGGCTCATTCTCGATATCGCGGGCGGCACCACCGGCGCGATCATCGAAGCCGTACTGCCCGAGCACCTGCAGCCGGCGCAGCCGATCGCGCTGCGCCGTACGCGCCTGGCGCGCGTGCTGGGCCTGCAGGTGGCCGACGCCGAAGTCGAGCGCATCCTGCGCGCGCTGGGGCTGTCGGTCGACACTGTTGCCGATGGCTGGCGCGTGGTCCCGCCGAGCCGCCGCTTCGACCTGGCGATCGAGGAAGACCTGATCGAGGAGATCGCGCGCATCCACGGCTACGACACGATCCCGACGACGCTGCCGACCGGCGCCGCGCGCCTGGTGGCGCCGAGCGAAACCCGGGTCGAGGACGCCAGCGCCCGTCGCCAGATGGCCTCGCGCGACTACCTGGAAGCAGTGAACTACGCCTTCGTCGATGCCGACCTGCTGGCGAAGTGGGGCAAGGCCGAGGGTGGCGTCCCGCTGGCCAATCCGCTCAGCGCCGAACTGGGCGTGATGCGCACGGCGCTGCTGCCGGGCCTGGTCGCTGCGCTGGCGCGCAACACCGTGCGCCAGCAGCCGCGCGTGCGCCTGTTCGAACTGGGCAATGTCTTCAGCGCCGCAAACGGGGCGGACGCGCCGCGCGAGACGCCGCGCATCGCCGCCGCCGTGTGCGGCGACGCGACCGCCGAGCAGTGGGCGACGACCGCCCGTCCGGTGGGTTTCCACGACCTCCGGGGCGACCTGGACAGCCTGGCCGCACTCGCCGGCGCCAACCTCGAGTACCGCCCGTCGCAGCCGTCCTGGGCGCACCCGGGCCGTTCTGCCGACGTGTACCGCGACGGTGCCTACCTGGGTTGGATCGGCCAGTTGCACCCGCGCCTGCAGCGGTCGCTGGACCTGGATGTCGATGTAGTGGCCTTCGAGCTCGATCTGGAGCCGCTGTTCAGTCGCGCGGTGGCCAAGGCCGGCGCGCTGTCCAAGTACCCCTCGGTGCGTCGCGACCTGGCCTTCGTGGTGGCTGAACCGGTGACCTGGGGCGACCTGTCGGCCGCCGTCCGTCGGGCTGCCGGAACCGTCCTTCGCGACCTCGTCCTGTTCGACAAATACCAGGGCAAGGGTGTGGAACCGGGTTTCAAAAGTCTTGCTATGGGCTTGATTCTGCAGGATGAATCGCGCACGCTCACTGACCGTGACGTGGACGCAACGGTGGCTTCGGTGACCGAGGCCCTGCAGCGCGAACATGGTGCAGTGATCCGCAGCTGAGGTTGAAGGAAAAAAGATGGCACTGACCAAAGCTGAGATGGCCGAGCGCCTGTTCGACGAAGTCGGGCTGAACAAGCGCGAGGCCAAGGAATTCGTCGATTCCTTCTTCGACGCCCTCCGGGAGGCGCTGGAGCAGGGCCGCCAGGTGAAGCTGTCGGGTTTCGGCAATTTCGACCTGCGCCGCAAGAACCAGCGGCCGGGGCGCAACCCGAAGACCGGGCAGGAGATTCCGATTTCCGCCCGCACCGTGGTGACGTTCCGACCAGGACAGAAGCTCAAGGAACGAGTGGAAGCGTACAGCGGCGTTGAACAGGCAGGAGTGAAGCATGCTTGATCCGGGCAGCAACCGTGAACTTCCGCCGATCCCGGCGAAGCGCTACTTCACCATCGGTGAAGTCAGTGAGCTGTGCGACGTCAAGCCGCACGTGCTGCGCTACTGGGAGACCGAGTTCCCGATGCTCAATCCGGTCAAGCGTCGCGGCAACCGCCGCTACTACCAGCGCCATGAAGTGCTGATGGTCCGGCAGATCCGCGGCCTGCTGTACGAGCAGGGCTACACCATCGGCGGCGCCCGCCTGCGCCTGGAAGGCGAATCGGCCAAGGACGAGTCCGCGCTGAGCTCGCAGATCATCAAGCAGGTGCGGATGGAGCTCGAAGAGGTCCTGACGCTGCTGCGCCGCTGACGCGGCATTCCGGCCAGACGATGGCCGGACACGGCAACAAGCGGCTATACTTGCCGCCCGCCGCAAGGCGGACATCGCAATACACGTCGGGGCGTAGCGCAGCCTGGTAGCGCATCTGCCTGGGGGGCAGAGGGTCGTCGGTTCAAATCCGGCCGTCCCGACCACTAATCAATGGGTTGGGTGTATCGAGCATGGCTCTACACCCTATTTCCACCCTATTTCCACCCTATAGTTGCTGGAATCAAGCTTCTTGCGCGGCGGCGGCGACGAATGTCGAATGCGTTTCTTGAGAGCCCGTATTTCCACGTCTACGTGCTTGAGCTCTGGTCTCTTGCCCAGTCGGTCGCTAGGAAATGCCACCAGGTATTCGATGAGTGCCCTCCTCAGAAAGAGGGGTTCTACGTCAAGATCAGCCCCGAACTTCACGGCACGATCGCCTCGCTCTTAGCCGAATCGGCAAACATCAAGAAGCTGCTGACTGTTCCATCGGAGAAGGGGCGCCACGAGACGCGAGAGCAATTTGAATTTCGCGTTCGACGCGCGACCCACCTAATGGAAGCTATTGGCTCACCGTCCATCGCGGAGATTGCCAAAGTGCAAACGCGCAACTCCGTTGAGCACTTCGATGAGTACCTGGACCGCGCAAGCATTGCTCTAATTGGGGCGAAGACCGGCTGGGCCTTTTACAACGGGGTGCTTTCCAGCTGGAGGTCGAGGCGGTGCGCGGCGGCCTAGTCAGTCTGTTCAAGCACAGCCACGTCGTCGCGGTGGAGGGTGCCAACAAGATCACGAACGGCACCTTCGCAACCGACACCGACTGGACCAAGGGAACCGGCTGGGCGATCACC
>DATDBI010000285.1:0-1681 GCA_036524915.1 Lysobacter sp.
TCGCGCCGAGCATCGCCAGCAGGATCGGCAGCTGGTCGCGCTGGGCGCGTTCGGCGCCGCGCAGCACGTGCTGCTGGGTGACGTGGGCGATTTCGTGCGACATCACGCCGGCGACCTCGTCCTCGCGCTCGGCCGCCAGGACCAGGCCCGAGTTGACCCCGACGTAACCGCCCAGGGTGGCAAAGGCGTTGATCTGGCGCTCGCGCAGCATGAAGAAGGTGAATGGCTGGCGCGGCCGGTCGCTGTTGGCGGCCAGGCGCGTGCCCAGCGTGTCGAGCCAGCTGTCGATCAGCGGGTCTTCGAGCAGGAAGTCGTAGTGGCGCAGTTGCGCCAGCAGCATCGCGCCGTACTCCTCCTGCTGCCTCGGAGTCAGCAGTTCGCCCGCCGACGATCCGATGTCGGGCAGGTTGGCCTCCTGCGCCGGCGCACAGACGCTGGCAACGGCAAGGGTGAGAGCGGCGGTGAGCAGGGCGATGCGGCGCAAGCAGGTTGTCCCTCGGAAGCTTCACGGCGGTGTCGACGTCCGCAGGATGCGGGGCGGCGTTGTCGGCCGGATGAATCGGCAGTTAATCCCAGGCCGCCAAACCGGCTCCGGGCCACCCATGCGACGGCTGTGTTCCGTGCTTGGGCTGGAAATGAACCCGGGCCAGGCCCATATTCGACCACAGCCGCCTCGGCGAGTTCATGCAGGAGAGAGCGTTTTGAGCACCACCGCGTCTGTTGCCCCGGAGTCCGGTAGTTCCGCCGCGCCCGGGATCACCATCTATACCACCGCGATCTGCCCGTATTGCGTCGCGGCGAAGAATTTCCTCAAGAGCAAGGGTCAGGCCTGGACCGAGGTCCGCATCGACCTCGACCCGGCGCAACGCGAGCTGATGCTCAGCCGTGCCCGTCGCACCAGCGTGCCGCAGATCTTCATCGGCGACACCCATGTCGGCGGCTACGACGACATGATCGCGCTGCACCGGGCCGGTGGCCTGGAGCCGTTGCTGGCAGGTGGCGCATGAGCGGGCCAGCCGACAAGGGCGAAGGCGACCGCGTCGCCGAATTCACCGCGTTCCGCAAGCGCATGAACGAACGCATCCTGGCCGAGCCGAACCAGGTGGTGCGGCGCTTCTTCGCGCTCGACACCCAGACCTACCAGGCCGGCGCGCTGGATGTGAAGACCAAGGAGTTGCTTGGCCTGGTGGCGTCGATGGTGCTGCGCTGCGACGACTGCATCAGCTATCACGTTGCCCAGTGCAAGGAAGCCGGGGTCAACCGCGACGAGATGTTCGAGGCGTTCTCGGTGGGCCTGGTGGTCGGCGGTTCGATCGTGATCCCGCACATGCGCCGCGCCGTCGATTTCCTCGACCGGCTGGAGCAGGGCGAGGCCGCGGCGCCGGAAGGTCACGACCACGGCTGAGCCGCGGGCCGGGTTGTGCCTGGTGTGGCGGATTTCTCCGCCACGCCGGCCCAGGGAGCCGCCCCGAGGCGTCTGAACCCCCTGAAGACGGGTTCATACCAACGTCCCAGGCGGCCGCTCCTGCAGGAGTGGGCGGCTTCCGGCATAATTCCGGGGCTAACCATCCGGCGCCGTACCCTCCGCAGGGCGCCCATCAGCCTGGAAGAAATCCCCTATGACGCAGACCATCACGGTCATCCGTGGCGACGGTATCGGCCCGGAAATCATGGACGCCAC
>DATDBI010000286.1:0-1428 GCA_036524915.1 Lysobacter sp.
CAGGCCGCGCAGCCGCGACGGGCCACGAAGAAATTTTCCCGTTCTAGGAGTGATGTTGATGCGATTGGTACTTCTGGGCGCGCCCGGTTCCGGCAAGGGCACGCAGGCCGCGCGCCTCAAGGAGCATCTGCAGGTGCCGCACATTTCCACCGGCGACCTGCTCCGCGCCGAAGTCGCCGCCGGCTCCAAGCTGGGCCTGGAGGCCAAGGAAGTCATGGCGTCGGGCAATCTGGTCAGCGACGAGATCCTGCTGGGCATGCTCGAGGACCGCTTCTCGCGCCCCGACACCCGCGACGGTTTCATCCTCGACGGCTACCCGCGCAACCTGGCCCAGGCCGACGCGCTGGACAAGCTGCTCACGCGCATCCGCCAGCCGATGGACTACGCGGTGCAGCTGGACGTGGCGACCGACCTGCTGGTTGAGCGCATCGCCGGCCGCGCCAAGGCCGAAGGCCGCGCCGACGACAGCCCGGAATCGGTACGCACCCGCCTGAAGGTCTATGACGACCAGACCGCGCCGGTCATCGAGTTCTACCGCCAGCACGGCCAGCTGACTGTGGTCGACGGCGTGGGCTCGCTCGATGACGTGTTCAACCGCATCATCGAGGCGCTGGTGCCGGCCAAGGAAGTGGGCTGATTTTCTCCCCCTCCCTGCGGGAGAGGGAATGGAAGTATCCCTCTCCCCTCGTGGGAGAGGGACCGGCCGCGAAGGCGGCCAGGGAGAGGGGGGAGCTCCGCGTGTCGCAGCTGGCTTCGGCAGCGTGGTCGGCCGCCTTTCCCTCTCCCCTTGCCCTCTCCCGCACGCGGGAAAGGGAGTGATGGCCGTGCGGCTTCTTCTTCGTTGACCTTGTTGCGATCGTTTGGGATGGCTTGATCTTGAAGATTCATATTCTGGGAATCGCCGGCACCTTCATGGGCGGCGTCGCCGCGCTCGCACGCGAACTCGGTCATGAAGTGGAAGGCAGCGACCAGGCGGTTTATCCGCCGATGTCGACCCAGCTCGAGCAGCTCGGCATCGACCTCAAGCAGGGCTACCAGCCGCAGCACATCAGCGCCGACTGCGACCAGATCGTGGTCGGCAACGCGCTTTCGCGCGGCAATGCCGCGGTCGAGCAGGTCCTCGACGACGGCCGCAGTTACACCTCCGGCGCGCAGTGGCTCAGCGAGAACCTGCTGCCGGGCCGCGACACCCTGGCCGTTGCCGGAACCCACGGCAAGACGACCACCACCACTATCCTGACCTGGCTGCTGCAGTCCGCGGGACGCGAGCCCGGCTTCCTGATCGGCGGCGTCGCCGAGGACTTCGGCGTGTCGGCGCGCATCGGCAGTGGCCGCGAGTTCGTGGTCGAGGCCGACGAATACGACACCGCGTTCTTCGACAAGCGCAGCAAGTTCGTGCACTACCGGCCGCTGGTGGCGATCCTCAAC
>DATDBI010000287.1:0-8745 GCA_036524915.1 Lysobacter sp.
CGGCCAAGGCAACCAGTTCTATACCCTGCTGGAAGAGGCCGCAGTCGCCGCCCACGACAGCACCACGGCGTTGCACGTCATGCTCAAGTCGGCCGACCGCCAGCCGGCGCTGGACGCCTTCAAGCTGGCCCGCCAGCGCGAGCGCAACGCGTCCGACAAGATCAGCCAGGAGCTGGTCAACAGCTTCATCACCCCGATCGAGCGCGAAGACATCGAAGCCCTGGGGTCGGCGCTGTACAAGATCCCCAAGCAGGTCGAGAAGTTCGCCGACCGCTATTCGCTGGCAACCCGGCACCTGGAGCACATCGACTTCGCGCCGCGCGGCGCGATGCTGATGCAGGCATCGGGCGTCGTCGTGCAGATGGTCCACCAGCTGCGCCACCTCAAGCTGGAGCCGATGAAGGCGCTCAATGACCAGCTGCGCTCGATCGAGAACGAGGCCGACCGCCTGATGCTGGAGCTGTACCGCGACATCTATTCCGGTCGCCTGGACAGCCTGCAGATGTTCCTGCTCAAGGAGTTCTTCGAGATCCTCGAGAAAGCCATCGACCGCTGCCGAGAGGCCGGCGTGGTGTGCTACGAAATCGTGCTCAAGAACTCCTGAGGGCCGGGCCGATGTTGACCCTGGTTCTGGTCGTGGTGATCGTGGCGCTTGCCTTCGAGTACATCAACGGCTTCCACGACACCGCCAATTCGATCGCGACCGTCGTCGCCACCAAGGTGCTGTCGCCGATGCAGGCGGTGGCGATGGCGGCGATCACCAACCTGCTGGGTGCGTTGTGGGGCACTGCGGTGGCCAAGACGATCGCGTCGGGCCTGCTCGACAGCGGCGTGGTCCAGGTCAGCTCGCAGCTGATCCTGTGCGCGCTGCTGGGCGCCATCGTGTGGAACCTGATCACGTGGTGGAAGGGCCTGCCGTCGTCGTCCTCGCACGCGCTGATCGGTGGCCTGTGCGGCGCCGCCGTGGCCGCGGCCAGCAACAACTTCCATTCGATCATCTGGTCGCAGCCGGCCGACCCCTGGTACAAGAGCGCCGGCGTGCTGTGGAAGGTGATCGTGCCGATGTTCAGCTCGCCGCTGCTGGGCTTCGCGTCCGGCTTCCTGGTGATGGGCCTGCTGTTCGCGATCATCTCGTTCATGGCGCGCAGTGGCGGCTTCCTCGCGCGCATCGCACGTCCGCGCTGGGTCAATGCGTTCTTCGGCAAGGCGCAGCTGGTCAGTGCCGCCGGCATGGGCTTCGCCCACGGCATGAATGACGCGCAGAAGACGATGGGCATCATCGCCCTGGCGCTGGTCGGCGCGCAGTCGGCTGGCACGCTCGACAACCTGCCGTCGTGGCTGGCGTTCCTGCACCCGTCACGCGAGGCGCTGGAAAACAACGACATCGACACCTGGATCAAGTTCAGCTGCGCGATCGTCATGGCGGCCGGTACCGCAGCCGGTGGCTGGCGCATCATCAAGACGCTGGGTCACAAGCTGGTCAAGCTGCACCCGATCAACGGTTTCGCGGCCGAGACCAGCGCCGCAGCGGTGATCCTGGCGGCCTCGTCGCTGGGCATCCCCGTGTCGACCACGCACAACATCTCGTCGGCGATCATGGGCGTGGGCACGGCCAAGCGCTTCAACGCGATCAAGTGGACCGTGGTGGAGAAGATGATCTGGGCGTGGATCCTGACAATCCCGGCCGCAGGCGGCATCGCCTACCTGTTCTTCGAGCTGTTCCGTTCGATGGGCTGGGCGTAAGCCCGGCCCGCTAGAACAGATCCCCACCCGCCGACAGCGTCCGCTCCATGCGGTCGCCCAGGCCGCCGATCTCCAGCACCAGCCGGTCCACCTCGGACGCATCGAGGCCTTCGTACGGACGGTTCTCGCACAGCTGCAGGTGCGGCACGCCGTCGAGGTCGCCGATGGCGAGATAACCGACCCGGCTCTGCCAGTTGAAGATCAATGCGCGCTTGGCGTCCAGGCCGGTGATCGGCGACACCGCGGTGCTGACCCGCAGGTACGGCCTGCCATCTTCATCGTCCAGTTCGGACAGGAAGATCGCCTGGTGGCGGGTGCCCTGCTCGAGCGACAGCTCGATGCAGATCACGTCGACGTCGTGTTCGGTGGTGTGGAAGTCGGCCGCCTTGATATGGCGACGGATCGATTCGAAGTTGCGCACGGGGCGGCTCCTTCCGGGGGATGGCCGGTATGCTACCGCGATGAGCAAGCCAGCTGCCGCAAAGGACGACGCTGCATTTCGCATTCTGGCCGCGATCCGTGCAATTCCGGCGGGCGAGGTTGCCGGCTATGGCGAAGTTGCGCGTCGCGCCGGACTGCCGGGCAGGGCGCGTCTGGTCGCGCGGATCCTGGGACTAAGCGACGAGCCGGGCCTTCCGTGGCATCGGGTGCTGCGCTCCGATGGCCGTATCGCCTTCCCGGAAGGCTCCAGGGGTTTTCGCGAGCAGGGCCAGCGGTTGCGGGCCGAAGGCGTGCGGGTCGAGGGCGGGCGCGTGCGCGGCCAGCGAGCCGCGGCGACGCTCGACGAGCAGATGTGGGGCGCACCCATGGCGGCACCGGCGCGGCCCAGCCCGCGGGCCGTACGCGCCAAAACGGCAACGTCAGGCGCCGCATCCGGAAAATCGACCGCGCGCGCCAAACGCCCCGGCTGAGGCCTGGCGGCACAACGAGGTTTCGTCCGGCCCGATCGCGCCGGCCAGCGGCTACCATGTAGCGCACCCCAGGAGTCGCGATGTTTTCCAATCTTCCCCCCGTCACCAAGGCCCTGCTGATCGCCAACGCCCTGGTGTTCCTGTTGCAGTGGGCCGTGGGCGACCTTGCCCTGGCCCAGTTCATGCTGTGGCCGCCCGGCGGCGGCGACCTCGACGGCGCGGGATTCATGCCGTGGCAGTTGCTCACCTATGGCTTCATGCACGGCAACTTCTACCACCTGTTGTTCAACATGCTGGCGCTGGCGATGTTCGGCGCGCCGCTGGAGCACGTGTGGGGTGATCGCCGTTACCTGACCTACTACCTGGTCTGCGTGGTCGGCGCCGCGCTGTGCCAGATCGGCGTGGGCATGTGGACGATGTCGCAGGGCGGCCAGGCCTATCCGACGGTGGGCGCCTCGGGCGGCATCTTCGGGTTGTTGCTTGCGTACGGCCTGCTGTTCCCGAACCAGCGCGTCATGTTGCTGATTCCGCCGATCCCGATGAAGGCACGCACGCTGGTGCTGGTCTACGGCGCGATCGAATTGCTGCTCGGCGTGACCAACGCGATGCCCGGCGTGGCGCACTTCGCGCACCTGGGCGGGATGCTGTTCGGGTGGTTGCTGATCCGCTACTGGCGTGGGCAGCCGCCGTTCGGCAGGAAGAAGGGCCCGCCGCGGATGCGGGTGGTGCGCTAGTCACGGGAAAGCGTCGCACGTTGCCGTGCGGCGCCTCACCGCCATGTCGCCGACGCGCGTTTACCGCGGCGACTTACGGGAACAACCTGATCTGCTGGTCCGCCGCCAGCTGCATGCCGGTGCCCGCCTTGCAGGTGAATGCTTCGCCGAAGCCGGACTGATTCAGCAGCGGGCCATTGGTGCGCCAGCGGCCCGGTGCGTGCACGCTGGTCGCTGAACGCTGTTGCGCGGTCTCGCTGGTCATGTGCTGCGGCCACAACGAGGCCCACCCCTTGTAGAAGTCCTGGCTGGCCGGCTTTGCCGCGGCCGGATCCGTCGCGCGCCATGCGGCCAGCGCCAGTTCCACGCCGGCAATGTCGGCGATGTCCTCGGCGGCAGTCTGGGTGCCATTGACGCGCGTGCCACTCAACCCCGGATAGTCGAAGCCGCTGTACTGCGTGGCCACGCGCCTGCTCAGGCCATCCCATGCCGAAACTTCCGTCGGCGTCCACCAGTCGCGCAGTTCCTGTTTGGCATCGACGAAACGACCGCGGTTGTCAAAGCCGTGACTGAGTTCATGGCCGACCAGGGCGCCATACGAACCGTACAGCCATGCCGCCGACTTGCCCGTGTCGAACACCGGCGGTTGCAGCATCGCGGCCGTCACGATCAGGCGGTTCTGGGTGATGTCGTAGGCCAGTGACGGCTCCTGCGGCAGCACGTCCCAGCGACGATCGGCGTTGCCGCGACCAATGCGCTTCATCTCCTCGCGGTGGCGCCAGGTCGATGCGATCAGCATGTTGCTGCCGAAGCTGCCCCGGCCCATCGGCTGCACCGTGTAGTCGAGGTCGCGATTGGGCGTGCCGACCTCGATCTTGAGCTTGTCGAGCTTGGCTTTGGCTTCGGCCCTGGCGGCATCGCTGAATCGCGTGTCGCGCTCGAGCACCTTGCCCAGTGCATCGCGCACCGTCGCGGCGATCTCCTCGGCACGCTTGTCGGTGGTCGCGGGCAAGTAGCGCGCGGCGTATTCGTGGCCGACCATCGGCCCGGCCGCCAGCGTGATCGCGTCGAGCACCGCTTGCGGGCGCGACGGCGCAGTGGCCAGTCCCTGCAGGACCTGGCCGCGGAACTCGAAGCTGGCATCGCGGAATGGCTTGGCCAAGTACGGCGCCATCGCATCGCCGATCCGCCAGCGCAGGTAGGCCTTCCACTGGTTCGGCTTGAGGCTGCCGACCAGGCCATCGAGCTGCGTGAACAACGCCGGGTTGGCCATCGACACGGTGTCGTCGCTGACGCCCTGGACCTTGAGGAACTGATCCAGCTGCAGGCGCTTGTACTGTTTGCCCAAGGTGTTGGTGGCCACCGGGCCGTAGTTGCCGCGCGGATCGCGCAGGTCGAGCAGTGGCCTGGAGGCCGAGGCAATCCGCGTTTCAAGGTCGATCACCGCCTGCGCATCGGCCGCCAGTTGCGCCTGCGGCGTGCCGGTGAGTGCCAGGATCTTCTGCACGTAGCTGCTGTAACGGCCCATGAGTGCGCGCGTGTCGGCATCGGTGCGCGTGTAGTAGGCCGGGTCGGGCAGGCCGAGGCCCCCCTGCGCGAAATAACCGATGTGGCGGTTGAAATCGTTGAGGTCGACGTCGGCGCCGAAGTTGAACAGCACCGGGATGCCGACCTGGTGCAGCGCGGCGATGGCCGGCGGGATGTCCTTGGCGTTCTTGATCGCGTCGATGCGGGTCAGCAGCGGCGCTATCGGTTGCGAGCCGTCACGTTCGACCGCCGCCTCGTCCAGGCCGCTGGCCCAGAAGTCGCCGAGAAGGCGCTGCACGTTGCCCTGGGGCGACTTGGCCGCGGCGTCGAGCAGGTCGAGCTGCTGCTGGCGCGAACGCGCGCCGAGCTGCTCGAGCGCGGACACCGAACCAATGTTGGGCAGCAGCGTGTTGTTCTTGAGCCAGTCGGCGTTGGCGCTGGCGTAGAAGTCGCTGCAGGCGTTTGCCGCCGTGGCGGCCTTGGGTTTCGCAGCGCGCTTCTTCTGGGCATCGGCGGGCGCGGAGGCGAGTCCGGCGATCAGGCTCAGGGCCAAGGCACAGGCAAGCGGGCGTAGGTTCATGGCGGAATCCATACCGGGGGAGGCGGGGTGGCCGGAGTCTAGCAGCGGCCATGTGATGCCCATCTGGCCGCCGCAGGGCATGCCGAAGGCCGGATTCAGCAGGGGATTGCCGGCGGGCTGGTGACGGGCTCGCCGTGATTGCGGACCGACCGGATCGTGCGACCATCTCCGGCATCGTGCGAAGCAAGGGAAGGCGCATGGCTGCAACTGCGGATGATGACGAGGTCCAGGACGATGGCGAGCCGCGGCGCGGACTGCCGTACGTGTCGCAACTGCTCGTCGTGATCGGCAAGCTGTTGCGCAAGGGCGCGGCGTTGCTGGTCCTGCTGGTGCTGATTGTCGTGGGCGTCCGCGCCTGCCTGTCGACCCGGGGACCGCCGCTGGAATCCTGGCATACGATCGTTCCGGACGAACCCAGCGCGCAGGCCATCGGCGCCGGCAACTGGCAAGGCTACGTCGCGGCCGAGCACCGCATGTTCGATCAGCTGCGTCGCAAGCTCGACAGCAGCATGGAGCCGGGCGACCGCACCTTGCTCAATCGTTATTACGCGCCCAGCCTGACCTCACCGGAGGCATTCGGTCACGACTGGAACCGGTCGTTCGAGCTTGCGCCCACGGGAGCCCCGAAAGGCGTCGCCGTGCTGGTGCATGGCCTGACCGATTCGCCCTACAGCATGCTCAGCCTGGCGAAGCTGTATCGCGAGCACGGCTTCGTCGCGATCGTCCCGCGCATGCCCGGGCACGGCACGGTGCCGGCAGGGCTGACGAAGGAAGGCCGGAAGGAATGGCATGCCGCCGTGGAGATGGCGATGGCAGAAGCCAGGCGGCGCGCGGCGGGGCGCCTGCCCATCCACCTGATCGGCTACTCCAATGGCGCTGCGCTGGCCTTGCACCACGTCATGACGCGGATCGAACGTGGCCAGCCACGCGACGTCGACCGCATCGTGCTGATGTCACCGATGATCGAGGTCAACCGCTTCGCGCGTTTCGCCGGCATTGCCGGCTGGCCGGCGTTGTTCCCGCGCTACGCAAAATCCGCGTGGCTGGACCTGCTGCCGGAGTTCAACGCCTTCAAGTACAACTCGTTCCCGGTACGCGCCGCGCGCGAGTCGTACCTGGTCACCGACGAGCTCAGCGTCGTCATGGAAGAGGTAGCGCAACAGCAACGTCTCGACCAGATCCCACCGATCCTCGCGTTCCAGTCGGTGGTCGACGACACCGTCGGCGCGCACGCGGTGATGACGCGGCTGTTCGACCGGCTGGCGGCCAACGGCAGCGAGCTGGTGCTGTTCGACGTCAACCGCAACCGGGTGATCGCGCCGGTGCTGCGCACCGCGGCGATCGACTGGGTGCGTGATGCATTGCAGAAGCCGGGACGCCGCTATGCGCTCACGATTGTCGGTGCTGCATCGGATGAGGACGCGACGGCGGTTGCGCGTACGCGCCAGGTCGGCGCAGGCGTGGTCCAGGAGCAGCCGACGGGACTGCGCTACCCGGACGATGTGTATTCGTTGTCGCACATCGGGTTGCCATTCGCGCAGGACGATCCGCTGTACGGCAACGTGCCGTCGAAACGCAGGATCGTGCAACTGGGAGCGCTGGCGGTACGTGGCGAGCGCAACGCGCTGGTCGTCTCGCAGGACAGCCTGAGCCGGCTGAGCTACAACCCGTTCCATGCGTACATGCTGGCGCGGATTGCCGAACAGATTCCGGCGAGCCAAAGCGAAAGCCGAAGACCACACAACGAATAGCCGAAGCGTTGTCCGCAGGGGCGGGATTGCGGAGCAGCGGGACATGGATGTCCCGCGTCCCGCATCGGACAGGATGTCCGATTAAGGGACGTAGCAATCCCCGCCCCTGCGGACAGCGCCCTACCGAAGACCGTAGCGCCCGACGTACCAGACGCACCAGACGCACCAGACGGCACAAAAAAGAAGGCCCGGGAGTTCCCGGGCCTTCTGCCTTGCCGACGAGGGCCAGGAGTAAAACTGCGGGCAATGCCCGCTTGCAGCTACAGCACAATCACCAGATCACGACCTGCTTGTCGCCTTCGCGAACCATCGGCTGGCCCGGCTTGCACGAGAACGCAGCGGCAAAAGCCGGCAGATTCGACGGCGCGCCGATTGCACGGAACGTTGCCGGAGCGTGCTCGTCGGTGGCCAAGCGCAGCTTCAGCTCATCGGGCGTGAAGTTGCGACGCCACACGGTGCCCCAGTTGAGGAAGAAGCGCTGGTCGCGGGTCAGACCGTCGGTCTTCGGATCCGGCGTACCGTCGGTAGCCTTCTTCATCGCGTCATACGCCGTGGCCAGGCCGCCGAGATCGGCGATGTTCTCGCCCAGGGTCAGCTTGCCGTCGACCTTGCCACCGGCATCGGTGCGATAGGTGTCGAACTGGTTGACCAGCTTGTCGGTGCGACCGGAGAAGCTCTTCGCGTCGCCGTCCGTCCACCACACCTCGAAGTTGCCGGCCGGGCCGAAGCGGCTGCCCTGGTCGTCGTAGCCGTGGGTCATCTCGTGGCCGATCACCGCACCGATGCCGCCGTAGTTGGTGGCGTCGTCAGCCTTCGGATCGAAGAACGGCGGCTGCAGGATGGCGGCCGGGAACACGATCTCGTTCTGCAGCGGGTTGTAATAGGCATTCACCATCTGCGGCGGCATGCCCCACTCGGTGCGGTCGACCGGCTTGCCGATTTTGCCCAGGTTCCACTTGTAGTTGAACTCGCTGGCGGCCAGCACGTTGCCGATGTAGCTGTCGCGGCTGGTGGCCAGGCCGTTCCACTCACGCCACTTGTCGGGGAAGCCGATCTTCGGGGTGAAGGCGGCCCACTTTTCCATTGCCTTCTTCTTGGTGTCGTCGCCCATCCACGCCAGGTGCTCGATGCGACCCTTCAGCGATTCGGAGAGGTTCTTCACCAGCGTCTGCATGCGCTCCTTCGACTCTTCCGGGAACGCGACCTTGACGTACATCTGGCCCAACGCTTCGCCGGCCTGGTCCTCGATCGTCGCCAGCACGCGCTTGCCGCGCTCCTTCAGCTCCTTCTGGCCGCGCATCGTCTGGTTGTAGAACGCGAAGTTCTCCTGGACGAAGGCGTCCGACAGGTACGGCGACGCGCTGTCGATGGTGTGGAAGCGCAGGTAGGTCTGCCACTGCGCCGCCGGCACGTCGGCCAGCATCTTGCTGACTTCCTTGTGGAAGTCCGGCATCGCCAGCGAGAACATCGCCGGAACGGCCACGCCCTGCGACTCGAAGAACTTGGTCCACGGGAAGTTC
>DATDBI010000288.1:0-33799 GCA_036524915.1 Lysobacter sp.
CAAGACCGAGTCGGTCGATCGCAGCGAAGCCACCGGCGCGCGCGAACTGGGCACCGACCCCAAGAGCGGCAAGCCGGTCAGCGTGCGCCTGGGCCGCTATGGGCCGTACGCGCAGATCGGCACGGTCGAGGACGAGGAGAAGCCGGAATTCGCTTCGCTGCGTCCGGGCCAGAGCATGCATACGATCGCGCTGGCCGACGCGCTGGAGCTGTTCAAGCTGCCGCGCAAGCTCGGCCAGAGCGAAGGCCATGAAGTCAGCGTCGGTGTCGGCCGCTTCGGTCCGTTCGCCAAGCGCGGCACCGTGTATGCCTCGCTGCCAAAGGAAGACGACCCGCACACCATCGACTTCGCTCGCGCGGTGTTCCTGATCGAAGAGAAGGAAGAGATCGCCCGCAACCGCATCATCAAGCAGTGGGACGAGAGCGACATCCAGGTCCTCAATGGACGCTTCGGCCCCTACATCAGCGACGGCAAGCTCAACGGCAAGATTCCCAAGGACCGTGAGCCGGCTTCGTTGACGCTGGAGGAAGTCACCCAGCTGCTGGCCGATACCGGCAAGCCGGTGCGCGGCCGCTTTGGCAAGAAGAAGGCGGCGGCAAAGAAGGAACCGGCGGCCAAGAAGGCGCCCGCCGCCAAGAAGGCCGTGGCGAAGAAGGCCGCCGCGAAGAAGGCACCGGCAAAGAAGGCTGCGAAGAAGACGGCCGCCAAAAAGGCGCCGGCCAAGAAAGCCGCAGCGAAGAAGGTCGCGAAGAAAGCAGTGAAGAAGGTCGCCAAGGCCCAGGCCTGAGGCGGCGGCCCGCCACCCAACCCTCTCCTGCAAGCGGGAGAGGGCGTTGGGGCGGATGACGGCAGCCACTGCCGTTATCCTTCCCCCATGCTGCAACCCCTGAGCCCAACTGAAGCCGCCACCGTGCTCCGCCGCGGCGGTGTCATCGCCTACCCGACTGAGGCAGTCTGGGGCCTGGGGTGCGACCCGTTCGATGAAGCGGCGGTTGCGCACCTGCTCGCGATCAAGCAACGGCCGGTCGAAAAAGGCCTGATCCTGATCGCCGGTGGCCTCGACCAGATCGACGGTCTGCTCGACTGGGAGGCACTGTCTCCACCTCGCCGCGAGGCCGTGCTGGCGACCTGGCCGGGCCCGAACACCTGGATCGTCCCCACCACCGCACGCGTGCCTGCCTGGATCACCGGTGCGCACGACGGCGTTGCCGTCCGCATCAGCAGCCATCCCACCGTGATTGCCCTGTGCGGCGCTTTTGGCGGGCCGCTGGTCTCGACCAGCGCCAATCTCAGCGGCGAGCCGCCCGTCCACGCCCGCAGCGAACTCGACCTGCGCCTGCTACCGCTGCTGGACGGCATCACCGAGGGCGAAACGGGCGGACTGGGCTCGCCCACAACCATCCGCGACGCCCGCAGCGGGACACAGCTGCGCGCCTGAGCTTCGGCACCGGCACACCGGCTTAACGGCGGTCGTCGTAGCGTCCCGGCGCCGGCGTTGATCGGCAACGCCACGGATCTGGCCCTCCAGGAGGCCGTCATGAAGATCGCGCAGATTTCGCTGCTGACGCTGGCGCTGTTCGCCGCGCTGCCGTCGGCGGCGCAGGAAACATCGGCCAAGGCGCCGCAGCTCACCGCCGAACAGCAGGCCATGATGCAGGCTTGGGACAAGGCATCGACGCCGGGCGAACAGCACAAGCAGCTGGCTGCGATGGTCGGCAAGTGGTCGACGAAACAGACGATGTGGATGGACCCCAAGACGCCGCCGATGACCGAGACCGGCACGGCCACCAACACGCTGGTGCTGGGCGGGCGGCACCTGCGCCAGGACTTCCGCAGCCAGTGGATGGGCCAGCCCTTCGAAGGCGTCGGCTTCACCGGTTACGACAACGTCACCGGCAAGTACTACAGCACCTGGATGGACAGCGGCTCGACCGGATTGTTCGTATCGCACGGTGACTACGACGCGGCGACGAAGACCTACACCTACACGGGCGAGATGGCCGATCCGGCGTCGAATGGCGCGATGATCCCGGTTCGCCAGGTCGTGCGGGTCGTCGACAACGACCACCAGGTGTTCGAGATGTACGAGACCCGCGGTGGCAAGGAAGCCAGGACGATGCAGATCGAGTACGCGCGGCAGAAATGACGGAGGCCATCCGGTGAACACCATGCATTCGCACCTATCGCCAGCCGCTCCGACGGCGCATGCTGCGCGCATGTCGCCGCACCGTCTGATGCTGCTCGCCTCGTTGCCCATCCTGCTGGCATCGGCGTCCGTGCTGGCGGACGAGATCACCATCTACCGCTGCACCGACGGCAACGGCAAACTCGCCCTGCGCGACACTCCGTGCCATAAGGGCGAGACGCAGCAGGCGAAGGAAATGCAGCGACCCAAGGATCCACCCAAGCGTGCCAAGGCCAAGGCCGCGACCACGCGCACCCCTTCGCGAGCGGCTGCAACTGCCGCCGCAACTGCAGCGTCGCCGGCCGCCACGACCACCCGCTACATCGTGATGACCCCACCCAAGCCGATGTACGAGTGCACCACGCCCGACGGCACGAACTATCTGAGCGACACCAGCGAGGGCAATCCGCGCTGGATGCCGCTGTGGGCGCTGGGCTATCCGGTGGCGGATTCGCGCACCTCGCTCGGCGACAACGTCGGTGGACGTCCGGGCGTGCCTTCTGGCACGCAGCCTGGGCCGCCCATGGGCGGGCAGTTCGTCTATGACCCGTATGGCCCCGGCTCCTGGGTCCGGGATGCCTGCAGCGAGTTGCCGCAGCAGGAAGTCTGCGCCCGGCTGCGCGATCGCCGCTGGGAACTCGGTCGCTCCTACAACAGTGCACTGCAGAGCGAGCGCCAGAAGATCGACCTGGAGCAGCGCGGCCTCGATGCACGCATTGCCAACGATTGCGGTGACGCCTGATGCGGTTTGCTGTGGGTGGTAGCGGCACGCGGCTCCGCCTGCCGTGCTTGGTGTTGCTCGCGCTGGCGCCCCTGGCGCAGGCGCAGGTGGTGATCTACCGCTGCACCGATGCCAGCGGAGCGGTGACGTTCCAGAACGACAAGCCTTGCGCCAAGGGCAGCACGGAAGTGAAGCGCGTGGTTGCGCCGGCACCGCAGCAGTCGCGTACGCAATTCCTTTCCGGCACCGCCGGCGCCGCCGCGGCCGCGCCTGTCGCCGCGACGGCCTCGCCACCGGCTGCCTCGATGCCGCCCGCTGCGGCGGTTGCACCGGCACCGGATCCGGCGGCGACCGGCCCAGATCCCGTCCCGGCCACGACTGCACCGCCGACCGCCCTCGACGCCGGGAGTCGGCTGCCTCCACCGCCCCTGTTCGAATGCCGCACCTGGGAAGGCCACCGCTACCTCGGCGACGAGGCACAGCCGGCACCGCGCTGCGTGCCGCTGGCGGTCACCGGACTGGACGGCAGCGACTCGACGTCCGCAGGCTCGGCCTGCCAGATGGTCGACGACCAGTGCCAGCCCGTTCCGGATGCCCTGTTGTGCGAAGGCTGGACACAACGCCTGAACGACGTCGAATCGCAGTCGGTCGGCGGCGGCGACAATCGCGCGTACGCACAGGCCGAGGCCGGACGCTTGCGCGCGGTCATCGAGGCAAGCAACTGCGCCAAGCCCTGAGCGGCACTGCCGCGCTGGCCGTCCTGCATGGTTGAATGCGTTTAACCGAAGCGTCGCATTCACGAGCCGGCGACCGTTCCGACCGATGCGTGCGCCGCAAGGATCGCCGACTTGGAGATGGATTTGTCCGCGGTGCGACCCGCTTCCTTCTGGTGGCTGCTGCTGATCACCAGCCTGATGGTCATGTCCGTGGCCGCAGGCCTGGTCTACACGCTGCGCAATTACATTCCTGCGCATTGGCAGGTGCCCGCGCGCGCGCTGCTGTTCAACGTGCGCATCGACCACAACGTGTGGGTCACCATGCCCGACGGCGTGCGCCTGGCCGGCACGCTGTACCGGCCACGCGGCGACCACGGGCCGCTGGCGACCGTCTACGTCCGCCTGCCTTACGACCGCAGGCACTACGGCGAGGCACTGGGCGAGGCGATGTTCTTTGCGCGCCATGGCTACGCGGTGCTGTTGCAGGACGTGCGCGGGAAGTTCGAATCCGAAGGTGAGGGCTTCGTGCCGTGGCGCCATGCCACCGGTGACGGCGTGGCGACGCTGGAATGGATCACGAAGCAACCGTGGTCGAACGGAAAGGTCGGCACGATCGGCTGCTCCGCACTCGGCGAGCTGCAATACGCACTGGCCCGGGCCAACCACCCCGCGCATGCGGCGATGATCCCCAGCGCCGCCGGTGGCGCCGCCGGCGCACTCGCCGGTAACGCGGACTACTTCGGATCGTTCGAGGGTGGCGTGATGCAGCTGGCCGGCACCGCCGGCTGGTTCTCGCGGCACGGCGGCAAGATGGCGCACTCCGGCTCGCCCGCGGTCCCGGGCATGGCCGGCGTGATGTCGCAACTGCCCGTGCTGGAACTCGTGCGACGCGCGCGTCCGGGCCCGAACGCCTACGAGGACTTCCTGCAGATGCCGCTCGGCTCGGCCGGGTGGAACGACCTCGACTACGTCACCGATGCCGATCGCATCAGCACGCCCGCGCTGGTGATCAACACCTGGGGCGACCAGACCATCGACGGCACGCTGGCGATCAGCGAACGCGTCCGCCGCTCATCGACGGACGCGGCGGCCCGTCAGCACGTGATCATCGCGCCGGGCAATCACTGCGAGCACGAGCAGATCGCCGGCATGGGCCGGTTCGGCGAGCTGGCGGTGCGCAATGCCGACCAGCCTTACCGGCAGTGGTACCTGCAGTGGTTCGACTACTGGTTGCGTGGCAAGGGCGAAGGGCTGGCCAGCCTGCCGCCGTACCTGTACTTCGTGCTCGGCGAGCAGCGATGGCTGAGCGCGACCACCTGGCCGCCGGTGCAGGCCCGCCATCAGCGCTGGTACCTGCGCAGCGGCGGCAAGGCCAACAGTCGCGACGGCAACGGCGCACTGGGTGCGCAACCCGATGGCGCCGAGCACTCCGACGGCTATCTCTACGATCCACTCGACCCGGTGCCGTCGCGCGGTGGGCCGCTGTGCTGCAGCGCCGATCCGCACGCCGTGTCCGGACCGGTCGACCAGACCGATGTCGAAACCCGTAACGACGTCCTGGTCTACACCTCGCCACCGCTGGAAGCGCCGATGCGCATCGTCGGACCGCTGCGCGCGCACCTGACCGTGTCGTCCTCGGCGCCGGACACGGATTTCGTCGCGCGGCTGGTGCACGTGTGGCCGGACGGACGCGCCACGAACATCCAGGAAGGCGCGCTGCGCGCTCGCTATCGCGACGGCGTCCTCTGCCCGACGCGGATGAAGCCCGACGAGAAGTACCAGCTGGTCGTCGACATGCGCTCGATCGCCTACCTGGTGCCGCGTGGCCATCGCATCCGGCTCGACGTCACCAGCAGCAGCTTTCCGCGCCTGGAACGCAACCTCAATACCGGCGGTCGCAACTACGACGAGACGGTCCCGGCACGCGCGTTCAACCGCGTCCATGTGGGCGGCGATGCGGGCTCCTATCTCGAGCTGCCGGTGCTGGCGACGCCGGAACCGGAGCGCTAGCTGCCCCTGCCATTGCAGGGAGGTATGCTCGGCGTCCCGACGCTGGAGGCGTGGACGCCGCCAGCCAGACGACCTGCGGAGACCGACCATGGCGAATCCTCCCCGCTCCAGGGCCAGCGACTTCGATCCGGAGGTCCTGCGCCTGTTCGACCAGTACGTCCACGGCGCCATTGATCGGCGCGGGTTCCTGGCCGCCGCGGCGCGGTTCGCCGCCGGTGCCGCGGGCGCGGCCGGACTGCTTGCCGCGCTGAGCCCGCAGTTCGCCGCCGCACAACAGGTCAAGCCCGACGACAAGCGCCTGTCGGCGAAGTACGTGGAGTTCGCCTCACCCCAGGGGTACGGCACCGGCCGCGGTTATCTGGCGCGGCCGGCCAAGGCACGAGGCGCCCTGCCGGTGGTGCTGGTTGCACACGAGAACCGCGGCCTCAATCCGCACATCGAGGACATCACGCGGCGCCTGGCGTTGGCGGACTTCATCGCGTTCGCGCCCGATGCGCTGTTTCCGTTGGGCGGCTATCCCGGCGACGAGGACAAGGCGCGGGCGTTGTTCGGCCAGCTCGACCAGGCAAAGACGCGCGAGGATTTCGTCGCTGCAGCCGGCCTGCTGTCGGGCATCGAAGGCGGCAACGGTCGCCTGGGCACGGTCGGCTTCTGCTACGGCGGCGCCATCGCCAATTTCTTGTCCACGCGTTTGCCGGGGCTGGTGGCCGCGGCGCCGTTCTATGGCGTCGCTCCGCCGACGGAGGACGTGTCGAAGATCAAGGCCGAGCTGCTGGTGGTGCTGGCGGCCAACGACGAGCGCGTCAATGCCACCTGGCCGCCTTACGAGGCCGCGCTGAAAGCCGCCAAGGTCCGGTACACCCTGCTGCAGCCGCCAGGGACGCAACACGGCTTCAACAACGACACCACGCCGCGTTACGACGAGGCTGCCGCGAAGGACGCCTGGACGCAGACCCTGGCGCTGTTCAATCGCACGTTGCGCGGGGCCGGCACGAAAGCCTGACCGCGCGGACCCTTCCCCCACCGACCCCCGCAGGAGTTCGCATGGCTTCGCTCAAGAAGGTGATTCCCGCCCTCGCCGCATTGGCCCTGCTCGGCGCCTGCGCCAAGGCGCCTGAGCCCGCTGCACCGGCCGAACCGGCTGCACCGCAAGTCGCGGCGCCTGCCGCAGCTGCCCCGGCGCCTCCTGCTGCCGCATCTGCTGCAACTGCAGCGGCGCCTGACACCGCGGCATCCGCTGCAGGCGCTGCTGTCGCGCCTGCCGCGCCTGCCGCGCCCGACACGAAACCCGCTGCCGACACCGAAGCCGCCGCCGTCAACGAAGTCAACGCATCGATCGACAGCAGTCTCGGCGACCACGGCAAGTACGAACCCCTCATCCGCGATTTCCAGACCGCCGTGGTCAACGCCGACAAGGACGCGGTCGCGCGCATGGTGCACTACCCGTTCGGCGCCACGATCGACGGCAAGACCCGCGTCATCAAGGACCCGGCCGGCTTCGATGCCAATTACGACCGCATCCTCACGCCCGACATCGTGCAGGTCGTTCGCGAGCAGAAGTACGGCGATCTGTTCGTGAACTACAAAGGCATCATGTTCGGCAGTGGCCAGGTCTGGATCAATGGCATCTGCGCAAAGAACAGCCGCAACTGCGAGCAGTTCGAAGCGAAGGTGGTCACGATCCAGCACGGTCCGTAACGCCGGTTGCCGGCTGCGCGCGTCGGTCCTGCCGCAGAGCACCGCGGTCACCCCGCCCAAGCACCCGGCCACCCTTGTTGTTGCCGCGTCATCACGGGATTCCAGCGCCATGGCCACCGACCGATTCGCGTCCGCCGTGTTCGACGAGTACCTGAAGAAGGCGGTTGCGCACGCCTCGACCTACCTGCGCAGGCTGCCCGACCGCCACGTCGGCGCGCGTGCCAGCCGCGAGGAGCTGCTCGAAACCCTGCGCGTGCCGTTACCCGGCCAGGGCGACGAAGGCGGCGACGTCATCGACCTGCTTGCCGCACAGGTCGATCGTGGCGCGGTTGCCTGCAACTCGCCGCGCTACTTCGGCTTCGTGATCGGCGGTGCCTTCCCGGTCGCGCTCGCCGCCGACTACCTGGTGTCGACCTGGGACCAGAACGCCGGAATCTACGCGATCTCGCCGCTGGTGGCGGTCGTGGAGGAAGTCGCCGCGCAATGGCTGCTGGAGCTGTTCGACCTGCCGCGCGAGTGCGGGGTCGGCTTCGTCACCGGCTGCCAGATGGCCAACTTCACCTGCCTGGCCGCGGCGCGCCATGGCGTGCTGCGTCGTGCCGGCTGGGATGTCGAGAGCGACGGGCTGGCCGGCGCACCGCGCATCAACGTCATCGCCTCGGCGGAATCGCACATCACCATCGACGTGGCGATGCGCTATCTCGGACTGGGCACGCGCGCGTTGCAGCGCGTCGAGACCGATGGGCAAGGGCGCATGCGCGTCGATGCGCTCCGCGAGAAGATGGCATCGCTGCAGGGCCCGACGATCATCTGCGCACAGGCGGGCAACGTGAACACCGGCGCTTTTGACCCGCTTCGCGAGATCGGCCAGATCGCCAACGACGCTGGCGCCTGGTTGCACGTCGACGGTGCGTTCGGCCTGTGGGCGCGCGCGAGCGAGGCGCAGCGCGAGCTCGCCGACGGCATCGAACTGGCCGACTCGTGGGCGACCGACGCGCACAAATGGCTCAACGTTCCCTACGACAGCGGCGTGGCGATGGTCCGCCATGCCCAGGACCATCGCGCGGCGATGACGTCCGCCGCCGCCTACCTGATCCAGACCCAGGGCGCCGAACGCGATGCGGTGGACTGGGTGCCGGAGTTCTCACGCCGCGCCCGTGGCGTGCCGGTCTACGCAACGCTGCGCGCACTCGGGCGCGACGGCATCGCCGACCTCATCGAGCATGGCTGCGCACGGGCGAAGCAGATGGCGGAGCAGCTCGCGCGTGAGCCAGGTGTTCGGATCCTCAACGAGGTCGTGCTCAACCAGGTGCTGGTCCGCTTCGACGATGACGACGACATCACGCGTGCGGTCATATCTGGGGTGCAGCGCGACGGCACCTGCTGGCTCGGTGGCACCAGCTGGCAAGGCCAGGCGGCGATGCGCATCTCGGTGTCGAACTGGGCCACCACGCAAGACGACGCCGATCGCAGCGTCGCTGCAATCACGCGGGTGTTCCGCTCCCTGCGCCAACCCAACACTTAGCGCGCGGCGGGCGTCGCCCCTCTGCGCAGCCAGCAGACCAGCGCGGTGATGCTGGCGGTGACGACCAGGGCGGTGATGATCGAGGTTTCCGGCCCGAACTCGCCGCCCGTGAGCCAGGCAGGGCCGTGGTAGGTGCTTTGCAGCGGCGCCTTGGCGCGCCAGTCGTCCAGGCCCGACAGCGGGATGCCGGTGGCGAAGATCGCGAAGTTCCACGCCGCGTGATGCAGGCCGACCACCCACAGGTTGCGCGAGGCGATGAAGATGCAGGTCCAGAATGCACCGATCAGGGTGAGTGCCAGCACCATCGCCAGGCCGGCTCCGGCATTGAACCAGTGCATTGCCGCGAATAGCAGCGATTGCAGCAGCACCGCGGCGACCGTCCCGACCGCCCCTTCCAGTGTGCGGAACACGATGCCGCGGAAGACGATCTCCTCGATCATCGCCGCCACCAGGATCGCGCCGGCGATCGCAGGCACGCCCTGCAACCCGCGGACCGAGACGACCTCGTAGTTGCCCAGCGCAAACAGCGAAAGCGTGGTGACCGAGATCAGCAGCGCGCCTGATACCGCGCCCAGCGCGATCCCGGCCGGCGCAAAACGCAACTCGCTGGCGGCACGCTTTTCGTAGAAGCGGACGTAAGCCCAATAACCAAGCAGGGCGAACATCAGGATGCCGACACGCCGAAGAACGCCGGTCGCGGCCTCCGCAGGATGGAACAGCGCCACCAGCGCCGGCAGCAGCGCGAGCCGGTACAGCGTCATGGACCCCACCACGGCGGCGAGTGCCAGCGCGATTTTCAGCAGCGCCTGTCCCGCCGCGCGTCCCCTGACCAATGAAAACCCCTTGCAACGCGCGTGAACCACGGCTTTGCGTAATGGTATGCGAGGAACCGCGATCAAGGTGCAGTTGTGGCGCCTGGATTAGTCGACGACCAGCCGCGGGGCGGCCTGCGCGTCGTGCGCGCGCGGGTCCGCCCAGACGCTGTTGGCTTCACCGACGCGGGCGCGGCGGGCAGTGGCGCGTGCCAGCCAGCCGAAGCCGAAGGCCATTGCCAGCGCGCCGGCATCGATGGCGAACAGCGACCACTGGCCAAGCATTGCCGTCACCCAGAGCCACGCACCGGTAACCGCACCATGCGCCAGCGGCACCAGTGCCGTGGTGATCGCCGCGGCCCAGAGCAGCTCTTGCGCGGCGCGCACCGGCGGCCGCAGCGCCGCCCACAGCGCGCACAGTGCCCAGGTCACGAAGCACGCAGTCCTGATGGTGAGTTCGAGGTTGCCGGCGATGCGCAGTGCTGGCCATTGCGTCAGCTGCGTGGCCACGAACGCGACCGAAATCGCCACGCACACGCCGATGCACACGCCGACCGTCGCGCGGGCCATCCCCAGCTGCGCCCTGCCCTGCCCGGCCTGGCGGCGCTTGCGCCGTGACTCGACCCACAACAGGTTGCCGGAATAGAACAGGAACGCGCCGCCGATGCCGAGGACGAAGTACAGCGCGCGCACCCAGGTGTTGCCGTACTCGCCGAAGTGCAGCGCGTAGGCAGAAGCCAGCGTGGCGTGATTGGTGTCGCGACTGCCAGGCAGCTGCGTGGCGAGCACAGCGCCGGTGTTGGCGTTCATTGCCACCGCACCGACCGGACCCAGCGAGCCGGGCGACTCGCCGGAGATCTCGATCGTTGCATTGGCATCACCGGCATGCGCCAGCTTGAAGTAGGCCGGCTCGAACGACGCAACGCCCTTCTCTCGCGCCACCGCAATGGAGCGCGCATGCAGCATCGCCAGCGACCCCAGCGGCTGTTCGCGCCCGGCCGCGGCCGATTCCGGCGCGGTGCCCATCGCCGGCCCCAGCGCGGACATCAGCTCGCCGCGGAAGACCAGCGGGTTGAGCGCCACCATCACCACCATCGCCAGGCTCAGCAGCGCACCGGTGACGGCGAACATCAGGTGCATGGGCAGGCTGAGCACCCCGATGACGTTGTGTGCGTCCTGCCAGAAGCGCTTGAGGTTGCGACCTGGACGCAGCGCGAACAGGTCCTCGGCCAGCCTGGGCAGGTGGATCACCAGGCCCGAGATCAGCGCCAGCCCGTACAACAGGCTGACGATGCCCATCAGGTAGCGGCCGGCCACCGGAATGCCGAGCGTGTAGTGCAGCTCGTTGACCAGTTCCGACAGCGCGCCGCCTGGCATCTTGTCGCTGCCATCGAGGGTGTCGAGCGTGGCGTAGCGCCAGTTGCCGTTGGCGTCCTGCCAGTAGCTGGCGGCCTGTGGATACTCGCCGCCCGGGAAGACCATGCCGACGTGCTCGCGCGCCTCGGGATGGCGCGCCAGCGTCTCGTCGAGCAGGCGCTGTGCATCCACCAGCGCCTGCTCCGCCGACATCGGCGCGTGCGGCGTCTGCCAGGCCTGCAGGTCGTGGTGGAAAACGGTGATGGCACCGGCGTAGAACGCCACGAACAGGGCGAAGCCTGCGACCAGACCGACCCACGTGTGCACGCTGGTGAAGGTGCGCAGGGTGTTGGACTTGAGCTTGATCATGTCAGCGCACCCACTGCAGCGTCTGCAGGGCCCACAGCGCGGCGAGGCTGAGCACGGCGCCGCCGCCGAACCACGCCCACGCGCGCCTGCCGTTGCGGAACTGGAACGCCAGCGCCATCGCGCCCATCCAGATCGCGAAGAAGGCGATGACGCCGGCGACCAGCGTCGACTGCCACGGCCCGGGCCACAACCAGCAGATCAGGCCGGTGAGTCCGGTCGACAGCACGAAGCCGGGAATCGCGGCGGCGGTGGCACGGCCCCACATCAGCGCAGCTCCCTGGCAATGCCCGGCGAGCGCAAGGCAAGGTAAGGCAGCGCCATCAGCCCCAGCATCCAGGTGCCGAGCATGGCGCACAGGCCGGCGCCACCGCCGAGCAGGCGCATCCACAGCACCAGCCCCACGACGGCCAGCGCCAGGCCAATGCGCGTGGCGCGCCTTGGGTGCTTCGGCCGTGGCGTCCAGCGGCAGTTGCGCGAACCGGCATACAGCGCCAACGCCGACAGCAGCGTGCTGATCAGAGCCGACAATGCCAGTGCCGTGTCCATGCGCAGCTCGCTTACCAGTGGAAACGAGCGGTCGCGGTGACCGTGCGCGGATAACCGTAATAGCACCAGGCCGCGCTGTTGCAGGCGCTGATGTATTCCTTGTCGGTCAGGTTATTGGCGTTGAGCTGCAGGCGCCACTGGCCGATGTCGTAGTGCACGGCGGCGTCGAACAGCGTGTACGACGGGGTCTGCCACAGGTTGTAGGCATCTCCGTAGTGCTCGCCGGTGTAACGCACACCGCCGCCGAAGCCCAGGCCCGACAGCGCGCCGGAGGTGATCGTGTAGTCGGCACCCAGCGAAGCGACCTGCCCGGGCTGCAGCGCGATCTCCTTGCCCACTGACAGCGGGTCGGTGCTCTGCGTTACTTCCGAATCGGTATAGGTGTAGGCGCCGTAGACGCTGAAGCCGTTGCCGACATTCCAGCGACCCTCGAGCTCGACACCGTTGACCTCGGTCTCGCCCTGCTGCACCGAGAACAGCGTGTGGTTGGGATCGACGTTGAGCGTGTTCTGCTGCACCAGGCGGTAGACCGCAATCGTGGCCAGGACGCGGTTGTGTGCCGGCTGGTACTTCACGCCAGCTTCGATCTGGTCGCCGGTGGTCGGCACGAACGCGTTGCCGGCGAAGTCGGTACCGACGGTTGGCTGGAACGACTGCGAGTAGCCCACGTACGGCGCCAGGCCGTTGTCGAACAGGTAGTTGATGCCGACGCGCCCCGAGAACTCATCGTCGCTCTGGTGGCCGCTGCTGCCGCCGATCAGTTCGCGCGTGTCGGTGCCGACCCAGTCCTGGCGGCCGCCGAGGGTGAACACCCAGCGGTCGAGCTTGATCTGGTCCTGGACGTACAGGCCGGTCTGGTCCTGGTCCTGCACGGTGCGCGAGGTGTAATCGGGTTTGACGATCGGGCTGCCGTAGACCGGATTGAAGATGTCCAGGGTCGGCGCATTGAACGCGAACGCCTGCGCGTACTCGTTGCGCGAATCGCGGTAGTCGAGGCCGGCGAGCAGCGTGTGCTGGGCGCGGCCGGTGTTGAAGGCGAACGTGAGCTGGTTGTCGACGCCGGTGTTCTTCGATTCTTCCTCGGTCGCCCACAGGTAGCGGAACAGCGTGCGCTGGTCGGCGAGCAGGCCGAACGCACCGACCGTGACCGCCGGGTCGATGTCGGTGGTGCCGTAGCGGACGTTCTGCTTGAACACGGTGCCACCGCCGAAGTCGTGGCTGTACTCCCAGCCGAGCGACTTCATGGTTTTGTCGTAGCCGTTGTAGCCCGGCTCGCCGGTGAAACGGTTCATCGGGATCTTGCCGTTCGGATTGGGCAGCAGCGTGCCTTCAGCGGGCAGGAAGCCGGCACCGGCGACGGTGTCGTTGCGCTGGTAGCGCGCGAGCAGGGTCAGCGTGTTGGCCTCGTCCGGCTTCCAGGTCAGTGCCGGGGCAACGTAGTAGCGATCGTCGTGGACGTGATCGATCAGGTCGTCGCCGTTGCGCGCCAGACCGGTCAGGCGGTACGACCATTCGCCGCTGCCACCGAGGGCGCCGCCGAAGTCGAACGCGGCCTGCATCATGTCGTAGCTGCCGAACTGGACTTCGACTTCGTGCAGCGGCTCGTCCACCGGACGCTTGCTGACGTAGTTGATCAGACCGCCCGGCGGCATCGCGCCGTAGGTGACCGAGGCCGGCCCCTTGAGCACTTCGATGCGCTCCAGGCCGAACGGCTCCACGCGGGTGATGCTGGTGCCCGATCCGTCAGCCAGGGCCAGGCCATCGAGGTAGCGCGCCGGGGTGAAGCCACGCACCAGCAACCAGTCGCTGCGCGGGTCGGGGCCGTAGCCGCCGCCCTGTGCGCCGGCGGTGTACCACACCGCTTCCTCGGCGCCGTGCACCGCGCGATCGCGGAGCTGCTCATCGGTGATGACAGACACCGACGCGGGGATCTCGCGCAACGGCGTGTCGGTCTTGGTCGCGCTGCCACTGCTGCGGGCCAGCGGAGCGTGCACCTGGACCTCGTCCAGATCGGTGGCCGAGGGCGGCTGCGCCTTCTGCGCCTGGGCGGCCAGCGGCGCGCAGATGGCGGCGGCCAGGGCCAGCGCGAGGGCATGACGGGCAGTTGCTGCGGACGAGGCGGCGGGCGGAACAGCGCGAAGAGTGGACATTCAGAGACCAGGGTGAGGGGGTGGACGCCCCATCCGTGGGGTCTGGCGTCGACACCGGGTTACCGGTGGACAAGTCGCCCGATAAAAATGGGAATGATTCGCATTCTAATGGCTGCGACTCCCCCTCGGCAACGTCCGGGCAGCCGCCCGCCGGCGGCACCTACACGCTTTCCATCGTCGACTCAGCGCTTCTCGCGGGCGTTAGAACCCGTAGCGCAACATCCCACCGTCCACCGCGATGCACTCCCCGGTAACGTATCCCGCCGCAGGAAGACACAGGAACGCCACCGCCGCAGCCACTTCTTCGGGCTCGCCGATGCGTCCCAATGGCGTGCGCAGCAGCACCTCGTCGAGGTAATCCGGATCGGCGAGCTTGTCGGACGTGCGGCGGGTGCGGATGTACCACGGCGCCACCGCGTTGACCCGGATACCGTCCTCGGCCCATTCGACCGCGAGGTTGCGCGTCATCTGGTGCATCGCCGCCTTGCTCATGCCGTAGGGCGCGCCGGTGCGTACGTGGGTCATGCCCGAGACGCTGCCGACGTTGACGATGCTCGATGCCGCATGCCGGGTCAGCAGCGGATAGGCATAGCGCGACAGCTCGAAGGCGGAAAACAGGTTGACCTCGAACACCTGCCGCCATTCGTCCTCGGTGTAGTCCGTGGCCGGCTTGCTGATGTTGCCGCCTGCGTTGTTGACCAGGATGTGCAGGCCTTCGCCGAAGTCCTCCACCCAGTCGAGCAGTTCGCGGCGCTGCTCCTCGTCGGCGACGTCGGCGACGAAAGCCTGGATGTCGCGTTCCGGGAAATCCTCGACCAGCTCGCTGCGCGCGGCATCGAGCGCGGTCGTATCACGTGCGGCCAGCAGCACGTCTGCGCCGAAACCGAGCAGTTCACGTGCGATCGCGCGGCCGATGCCGGCACTGCCGCCGGTAACCAGGGCCAGTTGTCCGTCGAGGCGCCAACGTTTCGGGTCCATGCCGCTCTCCAGGTGTCACACAACGTGATGTGGGTCGCTGCCAGGCAGCTTGCCGCGCGCGTCGGCGCCTGTAGCATAGCCGTCGGATCAATCGAGGGTGCCCTGATGTCACGATCGCTGCTGTGCGCGTTGATGGCGTTCGGGTTGCTGACCGGGTGCTCCAAGCCGACGCCGCCGGACAAGGACCGGCCGCCGGAGCCGCAGGCGACGCAGATGCGCGATGCGATGCAGGCGCCGCTGGAGCAGGCAAAGCAGGCGCAGGAGGAAGCCCGGAAGGCGGCCGAGGAACAGCGCGCGGCCATCGATGCGGCTACCGATCCTGCTTCGAACTAGGAACTCCGAGCGGCCCGGGCTGCGGCCACGCCGGTTGCACTGCGATTACGGGGCTACAACAAAAACGCCCGGCTCTTGCCGGGCGTTTTTGCGTTCAATGACAGGGTTACAACCCGCAGAAGCAGTAGGCCAGGGCTTTCACCGGGACCCCGCGGGTCGGCGTGATCGCGCCTTCGAGGAAGCGCAGATCGGCCGCGGCCTGCGGCGAGGCCTTGGCCAGCAGGCTGCGCGCCATGTCCGATTCGCGCAGCCAGGCGCCGCCGGCGCGGCTGGCGATGAAGCCGGTGAAGATCCGCTCGAACGGCGTTGCGGACTTTTCGATGTAGCGCACGTTGTAGCTGTCGGGCTTACCGAGCTTTGCCTTCGTCGCGGCAAACTCGATGGCCTGTTGCAGGCCGCCGAGCTCGTCGACCAGGCCACGTTCCTTCGCCTGCTCGCCACTCCAGACCCGACCGCGGGCAATCGCGTCAACCTGCTCGACCGGCTTGTTGCGGGCAGTCGCGACGCGACCGGTGAAGTCGCGGTAACCCTTGTCGATCACCGACTGGATCACCTGTCCGACTTCGGGCTGCAACGGACGGGTGATGTCGAAGGCACCGGCAAAACGCGTGGTGCCGACACCATCGGAATGCACGCCGATCTTGTCGAGCGCGCGCGGGATGGTCGGGATCAGGCCGAAGATGCCGATCGATCCGGTGATCGTCGAGGCATCGGCGTAGATGCGATCGGCATCCATCGAGATCCAGTAACCGCCAGATGCGGCCAGGTCACCCATCGACACCGACACCGGCTTGCCGGCCTTCTTGAGCGCGACCACTTCACGGCGGATCTGCTCGGAGGCGAACACTTCACCGCCCGGCGAATCGACGCGCAGCACGACGGCCTTCACGTTCTCGTCGTCGCGTGCTTCGCGCAGCAGTGCGGCGGTGGTTTCGCCACCGACCGTTCCCGGCGGCTGCTCGCCACCGCGGATTTCGCCTTCGGCCACGACCACGGCCACCTGCGGACGCGGATCGACTGCCTCCAGCCCGCGGTCGAGGTGCACCAGGTACTCGTCGAGCGAGGCCTGGCGGAAACCACCGTCGGCATCCTCGTCGGCAACGCCACGCTGGACCAGCAGGTCGTCGACCTCCTCGCGCGTCTTCAGGCCGTCAACCAGCCTGGTCTGCAGCGCGAACTTGGCCAGGTCGCCCTGGGCGCTGGCGATGCCTTCGGGCATCTGCTCGATACCCTGTGCCAGCTTCGTGGCGTCGAGCTTGCGCGCCTTGGCTACATCGCCGAGGTAGCGCTGCCACACGTCGTTCATCCAGAACAGGTCGGCTTCCTTCGCCTCCGGCGATGCCGCGTCAAGCACATAGGGCTCGGCGGCCGACTTGTACTCGCCGACCTTGAACAGGTGCACGTCGACGCCGAGCTTGTCCTGCAAGCCCTGGCGGTAGTAGGTGCGATAACGGCCCAGGCCCTCCAGCAGCATCCCGCCCATCGGGTCGAGATAGACCTCGTTGGCCTGTGCGGCCAGCAGGTACTGCTTCTGGTCCATCATTTCGGCGAACGCGACCACCTGCTTGCCGCTGGCCTTGACCCGCGCCACTGCCTGCGCGACTTCGCGCAGCGAGGCGAAGCCACCGGCCTGCAATTCGTCGAGGTCGAGCACGACGCGCTCAATGCGCTTGTCCTTGCCTGCCGCATCCAGCGCGCGCACCAGGTCGCGCAGCTGCACTTCGCCGCCACGCTCGCCCAGGGCCTTGCCCAGCGCGCGCGTCAGCGGATCGCTGCTGTACTGCTCGACCAGGGTGCCTTCCGGTGCGATCACCAGCGTGGTGCGGTCGAGCAGCGGCTTGCCGCGCGGACCGGAAAGCACGAGGACGAGGAACAGGAAAAGCAGCAGGAAAAACACCAGGTTGAGGACCAACCGGCGGGTGAAGTTCATCGCGTCCCACATCCCGATGAAGAACCGGGCGATCGGGCCGCGACGTGGCGTGTCATTCATTGAAAAGGCTCCTGGCTTACGTTTCCAGCCTAAACGCGGATGGCGTGGAAATCACCCGCCATTCGTAACATGGCCCACCGACCGGCGGCGTGATGCGGCCATGCCTGGCGGGTTACACGACCTGACTGGTGACGAGAACCGACAGAAACAAGGCGCGCGCGTGGGTGATGAGACCGGCGCCGCCGACAGGGTTCAGGGGCCACGCATGACCAGCCGGTCGGGCTGGCTCGAGCGCAGGAACCGGGTGCACAGCAGCACCGCGGCCACACTGAGTCCGGCGATGAGGCCGATCCACATGCCCTTGGGGCCCCAGCCCAGTCCGAGCCCGAGTCCTGCGCCGATCGGCATCCCGATGCCCCAGTAGGCAAGCACTGCCAGCAGCATCGGCACACGCGTGTCCTTCAGCCCACGCAGGGCGCCAGCGGACAACACCTGCACACCGTCGGGGAACTGGAACGCCGCCGCGTACAGCAGCAGTGAAGCGGCCAGCGTCGCGACGGCGGCGTCGGCGGTGTAGAAGCTGACCAGCAGGTCATTGCCCATCAGCAGCACCAGGCCGGAGAACAGCTGCGTGCCGATCACGATCGCGTAGCCCGCATAGGCGGCCCGGCGCACGCCGGGGAAGTCGCCGCGGCCGAGCGCATGACCCACCCGCACCGTCGTCGCCTCGGCCAGGCCCATCGGCACCATGAAGCACAGTGACGCCAGGTTGATGGCGATCTGGTGCGCGGCCGCCGGCACTTCGCCCAGGCGGCCCATCAGCAGCGCGGTGGTGATGAACAGGCCGCCTTCCATCAACACCGTCACGCCGATTGGCAGGCCGGTGGCGAGCAGGCCGCGAATGATCGACCACTCGGGCAGGTCGAAGCGCTCGAACAGTTTGAGGTCGGCGAAACGCCGGGCGCGCCACAGCACGATGGCAAAGGCGATCGCCTGCAACCACAGCATGATCGCCGAGGCGATGCCGAGTCCGCCGGCGCCCATTTCCGGGAATCCGAACTTGCCGAAGGTCAGCACGTAGCCCACCGGCAGCAACACCAGCAAGCCGCCTGCGCTGAGCACCAGAGTCGGCAAAGTCCAGTGCAGGCCCTCGCTGAGATAACGCATGCAGAAGAACAGCGTCAGCGCCAGCACGCCCCAGCGGATGCCGTGAAGGAATGCCGTGGCGCCGGGAATGATCTCGGACGTGATTCCCATCGGCGCCAGCGCCAGCGGGATGAAGGTCAGGAATGCGAACAGCACCAGTCCCAGGCCCAGCGCCAGCCACAGCGCCTGCCGGAACAGCGCGCCGATCTGATCGCGCTGGCCGGCACCATCGAGCTGCGACACCGACGGCGGCACCGACAGCAACGTGCCGATCGGCACCATCATGGGCAGCCACCACAACGCGGTGCCGATCGTCACCGAGGCCAGCGTGGTGGTGCTGTGGTGGCCCGCCAGGACGTTGTCGACAAAGGCGATCAGGCCGGTCGACACATGCCCGCCGACCAGGGGCGCGGCAAGGATGGCGGTGGTGCGGACTTCGCCGAGCAGGCCTTTGCGGGCCGCCGCGACATGCGGTGAAGACGGGGACATCGCTACAACCAGATACGCGCAACTGCGGCCGCGCGACCGAATCCAATGTCGGGCGCTGGCGCCGGGTCACGGCGGGCCGCTATCTTAGCGGCTTGATCTGAACAGCTCGTTGCCATGGCCTGCACAGGCCGTGGCCGCCCCGGGGAGAGGGAAGAACGCGATGAGCGCAGCGAACGGACACGACATTCCCAGCCATTGCGAGAACTGCAATGCGCCACTCGAGGGCCACTATTGCCACGATTGCGGGCAATCGGTGGTCAACCCGGTGCGCGATGCCGGGCACGCGCTGGAAGAAGTGTTCGAGGCGTTCTGGCACCTCGACGGCCGCATCTTCCGCACCCTGCGCGACCTGCTGGTGCCCGGTCGCGTCGCCAGCAACTACCTGGCCGGCCAGCGCGCGCGGTATGTCGCGCCGCTGCGACTGTTCCTGGTGCTGAGCGTGGTGACGTTCTTCTTCGCCCAGCTCGCCATCCACGTCGAGAACAGCGACAGCGCCAACCCGATGGTGCAGCTCGAGGATGGTGTCCAGAACAACAAGAATTCCGCGAAGCAGTCCAAGGCGTTCGCGAAGGCGGCCAGCATCGGCGACGTCGAACAGATCCGGCGCAAGAACCTCGCCGACCTGGCCGAAGCCCGATCGGCGATTCCGTCGGTGCTGCTGCACGCGCGCAAGGCCATCGATGTCGCAATCGAAGACGTGAACCGCGCCGCCGACGGCCGCATCGAGGCCATCGGCCGCGAGAAGGGCATGAGCGCCGAAGCAATCGCGCAGGCCAAGGCCGACGGCGAACGCCGCGCCAAGGCGGCGATGGAGACGGCAGCGCAGACCCTCGAGAAGGCTGCGGACCTGTCCACGCTGGAGCGGTTGCGCCTTGAGCGCCTGGCACCGCACCAGGCCAAGCTGGCCACGCTTCCGGCGACTGCGGCAGCCACGCGCCGGCACGAGCTCAACGAGGTCCGCGACATCAACCACGCCGCCGGCTGCCGCGCCGCGAAACTGCAGATTGCCGCCGCGACCAGCACCGAAGCCGGCCGCACCCGCAAGGCAACCGAGGACGCACGCGTCTACGGCGATCCGGACTGCTATGACCGCCTGACCCTGTTCGGCAGCGACGAACCGTGGGACGAGGAAACCAACCCGCTGGTGATCAGCTGGGCGCCAGACTTCTTCAATCACTGGGTCAACCGCCAGATCGCACACGGCCGCGAGAACGTTTCACGTGCGCAGAAAGATCCAGGGCTGTGGGTGCGCGCGCTGCTGGCCGCCGTGCCGTCGGCGTTGTTCCTGCTGGTGCCGGTGTTCGCGCTGCTGTTGAAGCTGGCGTACCTGGGTTCGGGCCGGCTGTACCTGGAACACCTGGTGGTGGCGCTCTACAGCCATGCCTTCATGTGCCTGGCCATGCTCGCCTTCTTCGTGTTGATCGCGCTCGACAATGCGATCTCGCCGAGCTGGGCCGGATTCGGCTGGATCAGCGGCACGCTCGAGACGCTGCTGTGGATCTGGTTGCCGGTCTACCTGCTGCTGATGCAGAAGCGCGTGTACCACAACGGCTGGTTCGTCACCGCGCTGCGCTACCTGGTGATCGGCAATCTCTACTTCGTCCTGCTCGCCTTCGCCGCGACGTTCCTCGCGCTGGCCAGCGTGGTGCGGATGTAAGCGCCGGCGGATGCAGTAGCCGGCTGCGCCACCAGGGGCAGCGCACCGTCGCCATGCGTCAGTGCTGCATCTGCTGCCAGAGCCAGTCACCGCGGCCGCCTTCACCGGCGGCCAGCAGGCCGCTGCGCAGCGCATCGCGCCGGGTGGGCGGGGTCCGTTGGGCCAGCACGCCCAGATCGTGACGTTGCTGCGCCGTCATCGTGCGCAGTGCCTGCATGAGCGCCGCATGTTCCTGCGCGGGCACCTGTGCCAGCAGCGGTTGCAGCATCGCGTAATCGGCACCGACGGACGGTCCCAGCAACCAGCCGCGGCGGTCGCTGCGGTCCAGCGCGTCGAACTGGGCCCGCCACGCCCGCTGCTGATCCACTGGCATCGACGCCAGTTGCGCGGCGGCGGCCTGGATGCGGACCTGCTCCGTCGCGGGCAATGCGCGCCAGGCCAGGTAACGCTCGCGGCGTGCGTCGCGCTCCGCACGCGGCAAGGCGTCCCACTTGGCGGCACGCTGCGTGTAGTCCGCACGTTGCGGCGCCGGCCACGCCTCCCATTGCTGCCACTGACGCCGCAGTTGTGCTTGCGCCGCGGGCGGCAGTTTCGCCATGACGTCGCGCAGGTCAGGCAGGTCAGGCGGGGCCGACCAGGCCGAGGCGATTGCCGTCAGCAGCGTCAGCGCCAGCACGGTGCCCGACAGGGTGCGGCGGTCAGAGCGGCGCATCGGACTGATCCGTTTCGGTTTCGCTGCCGGTCTGCGGCCCGCTTGCCGGCGCCGGTGTGATCGCATCCGCGGCCGGCACGTCGCTGGGCGGGGTGGGCGTGGTCACGCCGGCCGCCTGCTGCGCGGCGTACCAGCTGTGGAACTCGAGGTCGCGGGCGTCGGCCTCGCCCTGGGGGTCGGCGAGCAGGTCGAAGTCGCGGTGAGCGACCAGGGCGGTTTCGGCGGAGTAGCGCGCGGCCGGCTCGTCGCCCTCGGGCAGCGGCTCAACCCGCACTCGCTTCACCCCTGGCTCCAGCCCGAGCGCCCGCTGCCACGGTGCCAGCGAGCCGGGCCAGATGAACGTCGCCGCCAGGGCCAGCGCGCATACCGCCAGCAGCGCCCACAGGGCGGGCATCAACCAGCGGGGCCGCGTACGGGCCGTCGCCAAGGCACCCCCCGACGGCGTGTGGGAGCCCGCACCGCCACGCATCACCGCGTCGCGGGCGGCGCTCAGCCGCACCAGCCGGTCCGCCGGCAGGGTCTTGATGCGACGGTGGATCTGCTCGCGCAGGCGCTGCCAGGAATCGGGGTCGGCGCGGCCATCCTCGTAGTGCGGCAGCGCCCGCTGCAGTGCCAGGCGGAAACTCGGCTGGCTGACGCCCAGAACGGCCGCGCCTTCGTCTTCCGAGAGCCCGGCGGCTACGCGCAGCAGCAGGGCCGCCCGGGGGCCGCTACCGAGCTCGCCAAGGCGGTCGGTGACATCGATCGGCAGCGCCACCGCGGTGCGGTTGCGCAACCCGGGCTGGGCCAGCAGGAGCGCCCAGAAGCGTGTCGGCCAGGCGGGCATCGCCAGTGCTTCGGCTTCGAGGCGGAACTGGGCCATGGCCGCCGCCAGCGCGGCGTCGCCGAGTCCGGCGTCGCCGGCCTGGAGCTCGGCCAGAACCGCGCCACGACGCTCGACACCGCGAAGAAACGCGGACAGCGCAGGGGGCGGGGCGGAGTTGTGGGAGGGGGAAGAAACGCTCATCGGGACTGCATCGCCATGCCCCGCATCATAGCGATGCCGTCATGCCACAAAACCGCTTGACAACGCGCTAACACGTGCTCCTCGAAGCAGGACGCGGCCCGCACCCCAAAAAGCGGTTGTGCACAGCAGTAATGGAATCGTCACGGCCGGATGCCCGACCCGGCCACACTGCGGTGTGACAGCGATGTTTCACAGTTAACCAATTGATTATAAAAAGAATAACGGCGATGGCACTTTTTTCACCAACGTGGCTGTGAGGCCTGTTTTTGTGTAGTCGGACCCTTCTGCCGACAGACCATGCACAGATTTATCCACAGGCGATGTGGATAAGGGTTAATTGCCTTTTACTTCCACCACTTGCGTGACTTTTGTCACAGACCCGAGAGCAACACTCCGCAACTTTCGGACCCCGCCATCGGCACCTCCCGCCTCGGTAGACTGCGCCGATGCCCGATGCCTCCACGCCTGAATCGCCTGTCTGGCGATTGGCCCTGCCACTGCCTTTGCCGCGCCTGTTCGACTACCTCCCGCCTGAGGGCGAGGTGGCGAGCGCCGCTGACGTTGGCAGCCGCGTCCGGGTGCCGTTTGGCAGCCGCGAACTGGTGGGGGTGGTCGCCGAGGTGGGCGCCGCCGGTGATGACGCCCCACAGCTCAAGCGTGCGCTGACCCGGCTCGACCCGGAACCGCTGTTCCACGGCGAGCTGCTGGAGTCGCTGCGCTGGCTGGCGCGCTACACCCACTCCCCGCTGGGCGAGGTCCTGGCGACGGCGCTGCCGGCGACGCTGCGCCGCGGCGAGGCGCTCGCCGACACCCACGCCTGGGCCTGGCAGCTGACCGAGGCCGGGCAGACCGCACGCGAGCGCCTGCGCGCCGGCAAGCCGCGGCGGCTGGCCGATCGCTTGGCCTGCGGCGCCTGCGACGAAGACACCCTCGATGAGAGCGGGCCCGATGACTGCGCCGGAGCGCCGGGTGAATGGCGAAGTGCGGCCCGCGCCCTGGCCAAGCGCGGGCTCGCCGAGCGCATCGCGGTGCCGGCCACGCCACGGGCCCCGGCGCCGCGACCCGGGCCGGGCCTCAATGACGAGCAGCAAGCCGCCGTGGACGCGGTGCTGGCGGCGCGCGACGGCTTCGCCGCGCTGCTGCTGGACGGCGTCACCGGCAGCGGTAAAACCGAGGTCTACCTGCACGCCATCGCCGACTGCCTGGCGCGGGGTCGCCAGGCGCTGGTGCTGGTCCCCGAGATCGGCCTGACGCCGCAGACGCTGGCGCGCTTCCGCGCCCGCCTTGGCGTGGCGGTGCACGCCCTCCACTCCGGCCTGGGCGACGCCGAGCGCGCCCGCACCTGGGCCGCCTTCTCGCGCGGCGAGGCGCGGGTGGTGGTCGGCACGCGCTCGGCGGTATTCCTGCCGATGCCCGACGCCGGCCTGATCGTGATCGACGAGGAACACGACGGCAGCTTCAAGCAGCTCGATGGCATCCGCTACCACGCCCGCGACTTCGCCCTGGTGCGCGGCAAGACGCTCGGCATCCCGGTGTTGCTGGGCAGTGCGACGCCGTCGCTGGAGACGCTGCGCAACGCCCAGATCGGCCGTTACACGCACCTGCGCCTGCGCGAGCGCGCCGGCGACGCGCAGCCACCGACGGTGCGCGTGTGCGACGTGCGCAAGCGTCCGCTCGAGGCCGGCCTGTCGCAGGAGTTGCTGGACACGATCGGACGCGCCCTCGATGCCGACGGTCAGGTGCTGGTGTTCAAGAACCGCCGCGGCTACGCACCGGTGCTGCTGTGCCACGACTGCGGCTGGAGCGCGCAGTGCCAGCGATGCGACTCCCCCATGACGGTCCACGCCGGCGGCCGTCGCCTGCAATGCCACCACTGCGGCGCGCGCCGTCCCGTGCCCAATGCCTGCCCGGACTGCGGCGGACTGGCGCTGCAGGCGCAGGGCGCCGGCACCGAGCGGATCGAAGAAGCGCTCAGCGCACGATTTCCCGACGTGCCGGTGCTGCGCATCGATCGCGGCACGACCCAGCACCGCGATGCACTGGAACAACACCTGGCGCGTTTCGGCACGCAGCGCGGCATCCTGGTCGGCACGCAGATGCTGGCCAAGGGCCACGACCTGCCCCAGCTGACACTGGTGGCGGTGGTCGGCATCGACGAAGGCCTGTTCTCGGCCGATTTCCGCGCGCCGGAGAAGCTCGCGCAGTTGCTGATCCAGGTGGCAGGTCGCGCCGGTCGTGCCGAGCGTCGCGGCGAAGTGCTGCTGCAGACGCACCACCCCGGGCATCCGTTGCTCGCCACGCTGCTGACAGGCGGCTACGCCGCATTCGCCGAGGAGGAACTGGCGCAACGCGAGGCCGCGGGCTTCCCGCCCTTTGCGCACCTGGCGATGCTCCGCGCCGAGGCCAGGCAGACAGAGGTGTGTGAAGGTTTCCTGCGGGCAGCGCGCGCGATCGTGCAGGACTCCGGCGCCGCACTCGACGTGCACGGCCCATTGCCGGCGCCGATGCCGCGCCGCGCCGGCTACCAGCGCGCGCAGCTGCTGTTGTCTGCACCGGACCGGCGCACGCTGCATTTGGCCCTCGACGCCGCGATGCCGGCCATCCACGCCCTGCCCGACGCGCGCAAGGTGCGCTGGTCGCTCGACGTCGACCCGGTAGATCTTTACTGATCGACGCGCGGCGTCGCGCGGTGCGGCCGCCGCGGCCTGGCTAGGACTTGGCCGGTTTGGCCGCCTGCTTTCCGCTGCCGCCGGCCTTCTCGCGTATCCAGACGATCTTGTCGTTGCGCTTCAGCTCGAACAGCTCGGTCGCCTCGATCAGGCCGCTGATGTTGCGGTAGCCGTAGTTTCTCTCGTCGAAGGAGGCCTGATTCCTGATCTGCGTGCCAACCGAACTTAGCAGCGCCCAGCCATCCTCGCGCGTGGCCGCGTTGACGGATGTCCGCAGCATGTGGACCAGGCGCGTGTCTCCGCGAAGTTCCTTGCCGGTGCGCGGCTTTTCGCTGACCGACGTCTCCGCGGCTTCGGGCTGACCCAGCGTCTCCACGAACAGGAAGGTGGTGCAGGCATTCACGAACGGCGCCGGCGTCTTGCGCTCGCCGAAGCCGTAGACCTTCACCCCGTCCGTCAGCAGCCGCATCACCAGCGGGGTGAAGTCGGCGTCGCTGGAAACAATCGCGAATCCGTCCAGGTTGCGCGCGTAAAGCAGGTCCATGGCGTCGATGACCATGGCCATGTCGGAGGCGTTCTTGCCGCTGCTGTAGGCGAACTGCTGGATCGGGCGGATCGCGTACTCGTGCAGCGTCGACTCCCAGCTCTTGAGGTGCGGACTCTTCCAGTTGCCGTAGGCGCGGCGGACATTGGCCACGCCGTGTCGCGCGACCTCGGCGAGGATCACGTCGATCTTGGCGGCCGGCGCGTTGTCGGCGTCGATCAGCAGGGCGATGCGGCGCTCGGGTTCGGCCATGACACGCTTCCAGGCGGGGTCCGGGCGAGCCTACCCCAGCCGGGCGGCGAAGGCATGACGACCTTCGACGCGAATGTTAGCGCTACCATGTTTTAATCGGGGACAATGCTCCCGACACAGACCCTGCCGACACCATGACCAGCCAGCTCGAACAACTGCGCACCCTGTCCGCCGTGGTCGCCGACACCGGCGACATCGAGGCGATCGCGCGCTTTCATCCGCTCGATGCCACCACCAATCCGTCGCTGCTGCTCAAAGCCGCCTCGATCCCGGCGTATTCGCCGCTGATCGACTCGGCACTCGCACAGGCACGCGGCACCGACCTCGCCGATCGCGTGGCCGATGCATCCGACGTGCTGGCGGTGACGATCGGTCTGGAGATCCTCAAGCTGATCCCGGGCCGGGTCTCGACCGAAGTCGACGCGCGCCTGAGCTTCGACACCGAAGCCACGCTGGCCAAGGCACGCAAGCTGGTCGCGCTGTACGAGAAGGCCGGCATCGGTCGCGAGCGCCTGCTGATCAAGACCGCGTCGACCTGGGAAGGCATCCGCGCCGCCGAGCAGCTCGAGCGCGAAGGCATCAACTGCAACCTCACCCTGCTGTTTTCGTTCGCCCAGGCCGTGGCCTGCGCCGAGGCCGGCGTGTTCCTGATCTCGCCCTTCGTCGGCCGCATCCTCGACTGGCACCTGGCCAACGGCGCCGACAAGCCGGCGACGCCGCAGGACGACCCTGGCGTGCAGTCGGTCACGCGCATCTGGCACCACTACAAGCGCCACGGCTTCGACACGGTGGTCATGGGTGCAAGCTTCCGCAACACCGGGCAGGTGCTCGCACTGGCCGGCTGCGACCGCCTGACCATCTCGCCCGAACTGCTGGCCGAACTGGCCGCTAGCGAGGGCGGCGTGCCGCGCGCGCTGGTCGATACGGGCGACCGGGCACCGGCACCGGCAGCGCTCGACGAAGCGGCATTCCGCTGGCAGCACAACGAGGATGCGATGGCGAACGACAAACTCGCCGATGGCATCCGCCGGTTTGCCGCGGACCAGCGCAAGCTCGAGGCGCTGCTCGCCGAACGGCTTGCCTGAGGCAAACGCGAGACGGGCGGAGGGTTGAGGCAAACTGGGCGCATGGATGCGACGACCCGGATGACGCCCGCCCACCGCCTGCGCAGCATTTTCAGCGGGTCGGTCGGCAACCTGGTGGAGTGGTACGACTGGTACGCCTACTCCGCGTTCGCCATCTACTTCGCGCCGCATTTCTTCCCCAAGGGCGACACCACCGCGCAGCTGCTGGACACCGCCGCGGTGTTCGCCGTCGGCTTCCTGATGCGTCCGGTCGGCGGCTGGCTGATGGGCCTGTACGCCGACCGCCATGGCCGCAAGGCGGCGCTGATGCTGTCGGTGCTGCTGATGTGCGCCGGCTCGTTGCTGATCGCGGTGGCCCCGGGCCATGAACGCATCGGCCTGGCGGCGCCGGCACTGCTCGTGTTCGCGCGGCTGCTGCAGGGACTCAGCGTCGGCGGCGAATACGGTACGTCGGCGACCTACCTGAGCGAGATGGCCGACGCGCGCCGTCGCGGCTTCTGGTCGAGCTTCCAGTACGTGACGCTGGTGATGGGCCAACTGCTGGCGCTGGGGTTGCTGGTGCTGCTGCAACGGCTGTTGCTGACCGAGGAACAGTTGCAGGACTGGGGCTGGCGCATCCCGTTCGTCGTCGGCGCGCTGTGCGCGGTTACCGCGCTGTATTTGCGCCGTGGCATGCAGGAAACCGAGTCGTTCGCGGTGGCCCGCAGCCAGGATCCGAAGCGCCGTGGCAGCCTGCGGGTGCTGCTGCAACACCCGCGCGAAGTGCTGACCGTCATCGGCCTGACCATGGGCGGCACGCTCTCGTTCTACACCTTCACCACGTACCCGCAGAAGTTCCTGGTCAACACCGGCGGCTTCAGCAAGGCCGATGCCACGCTCATATCGGCAGCCTCGCTGCTGGTGTTCATGCTGTTGCAGCCGCTGGTGGGCGCGTTGTCCGACCGCACCGGCCGCCGCCCGATCCTGATCGCCTTCGGCGTCCTGGGCACGCTTTGCACCTACACCATCCTCAGCGGAATCGCGGCCGCAAGCAGCACGTGGAGCGCGTTCGCCTGGGTGATGACCGGGCTGGTCATCGTCAGCGGCTACACCTCGATCAACGCGGTGGTGAAGGCGGAGCTGTTCCCCGCGCACATCCGGGCGCTTGGCGTCGGCTTGCCGTACGCACTGACGGTGTCGCTGTTCGGCGGTACCGCCGAGTACCTGGCGCTGTGGTTCAAGAAGATCGGCCACGAGTCGTATTTCTACTGGTACGTGACCGCCTGCGTCGCGGTGTCGCTGACGGTGTACGTCTTCATGCGCGATACCCGGGATCATTCGCGCATCGATCGCGACCACGACGAGGTCGATTCGCAACAAGGAGCTGCCAAGGCATGAATTCGAGTGGAGCGCGTCAGCGCGTGGTGGTCGTCGGTGGTGGTTTCGGTGGACTGTGGGCAACGCGGGCGCTGTCCGGCGACGACGTCGACATCACCCTGATCGACCGCCGCAACCACCACCTGTTCCAGCCATTGCTGTACCAGGTCGCGACCGCCGGGCTTTCATCGCCCGACATCGCCGCACCGCTGCGCCACATCCTGCGCAACCAGCGCAATGTCGAGGTGCGTCTGGGTGAGGTCACCGACATCGACGTACAGGCGCGTGCGGTCACGCTCGCCGACGGCGAGCGCTTGCACTACGACTGCCTGCTGCTCGCCAGCGGCGCCACCCATGCCTACTTCGGCCACGACGAATGGAGCAGCAACGCACCAGGGCTGAAGACACTCGATGACGCGCTCGCGATCCGGCGCCGCCTGCTGCTGGCTTTCGAGCGCGCAGAGGCCTGCGACCACCCCGAAGAGCGTGCGGCATGGCTGAGTTTCGCCGTCGTTGGCGGCGGCCCGACCGGCGTCGAACTCGCCGGCACGCTGGCTGAAATCGCCAGGCACACGCTCAAGCGTGAGTTCCGCAACATCGATCCGTCGCATGCACGCGTTCGCCTGGTCGAAGCCGGGCCGCGGGTACTGGCGTCGTTCCCGGAGTCGCTGTCGGACAAGGCGCGTCGGCAACTGGAGAAGCTGGGCGTGGAAGTCGTCACCGGCACGCCGGTCAGCGCGATCGACGCGCGCGGGTACTCATTGGGCGGGCAGTTCGTGCCTGCGCGCACGGTGCTGTGGGCGGCCGGTGTCGCCGCATCACCGCTGGGCGCGCTGCTTGGCGTCGAGCGCGATCGGGCCGGGCGCGTGGCGGTCGTGGCCGACCTGAGCGTGCCGGGGCACCCGGAGATTTTCGTGGCGGGCGATCTGGCCAGCGTCGTGCAGGACGGCAAACCGGTGCCGGGCGTTGCGCCCGCGGCCAAGCAGATGGGCGCGCATGTCGCCACGGCGATCCGTGCACGGCTGTCGGGCAAGCCCGCGCCTGCATTCCGTTATCGCGACTTCGGCAACCTCGCCACGATCGGACGCATGGCCGCCGTGGTCGACCTGCACGGCTTCAAGCTGTCGGGTCTGCTGGCGTGGTGGTTCTGGCTGGCCGCACACGTGTTCTTCCTGATCGGCTTCCGCAACCGGATCATCGTGCTGATCAACTGGGCCTGGGCGTACTGGAGCTACCAGCGGCACGCGCGGATCATCCTGGGGCAGGACAAGGCGCCGTGAAGAGACGGTCATAAAAGAACGGCCCGGTTTCCCGGGCCGTTTCAGTACGTTCTGCGAGTCGCGTTTACGCCGCGAACAGCGCGCGCATCTTCTTGAGCGCGTTGGCTTCGATCTGGCGGATGCGCTCGGCGCTTACGCCGTACTCGTCGGCCAGCTCCTGCAGCGTGATCTTGCTTTCGTCGTCGAGCCAGCGGCGCTTGATGATGTCGCGCGAACGCGCATCGAGTTCCGACAGGCCTTCGCGCAGCAGCGCCAGGTGGCCGTCTTCCTCGTCCTCACGCTCGTAGGTCTGCGAGGGGTCCTCGCCAGCGGCACGCAGGTACGCGACCGGCGACGGCGGTGCGCCATCGTCGTCTTCGTCCGGCGCGTCGAAGCCGATATCACGACCCGACAGGCGCGACTCCATCTCGAGCACTTCGCGCTCGGACACGTTGAGATCGCGCGCAACGGCACGGACTTCTTCGGCGTTCATCCAGCCCAGGCGGGTCTTGGACTTGCGCAGGTTGAAGAACAGCTTGCGCTGCGCCTTGGTCGTGGCGACCTTGACGATGCGCCAGTTCTTGAGGATGAACTCGTGCATCTCGGCACGGATCCAGTGCACAGCGAACGACACCAGGCGCACGCCCTGATCCGGGTCGAAGCGCTTCACGGCCTTCATCAGGCCGATGTTGCCTTCCTGGATCAGGTCGCCGATCTGCAGGCCGTAGCCGTTGTAGCCACGGGCAACGTGCACGACGAAGCGCAGGTGCGAGTGCACCAGCTCACGGGCGGCGTCGAGGTCTTCGCCTTCGCGGAAACGGCGGGCCAGCGCCTGCTCGTCCTCGACGGTCAGCACCGGGATGCGGTGCACCGCGTTGACGTAGGCGTCAAGCGAGCCGAGCGCGCTCGGCACGGGGATGTTGTTGGCGACCAGGGCAGTAGACAGGCCGCTGTTGGGAAGGCTGTTCGTGGTCATGGCAGGCATCTTAGCAGTCGGGTTGTAGGACTGCTAAAGGCCCTGGAAGTTCCGCACTGTTGCAGCAGTGCAACAATGGAACCGTTCAGGTTCGGGACCGCACCGCAGGCGGAGTCAGACAGCGAGCTGGGACCGGGGCGGGAGGGACCAGTCGATTCCGGCCTGGCCACGCCGCTGCAGGTACTCGTTGGTGGCCGAGAAATGCCCGCACCCCAGGAAACCACGATGGGCCGACAGCGGCGAGGGGTGTGGCGCCTTGAGCACCCGGTGGCGCCGCGCATCGATCACCTTGCCCTTGGCTTGGGCGTAACTGCCCCAGAGCAGGAACACCAGGCCCTCGCGCTCGCGGTTGAGCGTATCGACCACATGGTCGGTGAAGCCCTCCCAGCCCTTGCCCTGATGGGCGCCGGCACTGCCCTCCTCCACCGTCAGCACGGCATTGAGCAGGAGCACGCCGCGCTTTGCCCAGGGCAGCAGGCAGCCGTGGTCGGGCCGGGCGATACCGAGGTCGCGCTCGATCTCCTTGAACATGTTGAGCAGCGACGGCGGCACCGGCACGCCGGGCAATACCGAGAAGCACAGCCCGTGGGCCTGGCCGTGGCCGTGGTACGGGTCCTGGCCGAGGACGACGACCTTGACCGCATCGAACGGCGTCGCGTCGAACGCCGAGAAGATGTTCGGGCCGGGCGGATACACGTTGACGCCCGCGGCCTTGCGTTCGCGCAGGAAGCCCGACAGCGCCTGCATGTCGGGGCGCTGCAGGTAGTCGCCTATCCGCTCCTTCCAGGAGGGCTCGAGGCTGATACGACTGGCGCGGTCACCGCCGTCGTTCATGCGTCCAGTGCCGCCTGCTCCGGCAGTCGCGACAGACGCAGCTGGAACAGCGTCTTGGTGATCAGCAGGCGTTCTTCGATCGGCTTGAGGACCAGGTCGTTGGCGCCGGCGCGCAGCAGCGCGCTCTGGTTGTGGGCATTGGCATCGCCGGTCATCACCAGCACCGGCAGTCGACGCTTGCCGTGGCCGAAGTCCTGGCGCAGGCGCTCGAGCAGATCGTTGCCGCTGAGCGCGCCCTTCAGGTAGACGTCGGTCAACACCAGGTCGGCCCCGATGTCGTCCTGGCCGCGGCGTGTTTCGAGGAACTCCAGGGCTTCTTCGACACCGATGAAGTGCAGCACGCTCAGGCCTGCGCGCTCGAGCATGCGCTTGGTCGCCAGTGCGACGACCTTGCTGTCCTCGACATACAACACGCGCGCGCCGGTGATCGGCTGCGGCTGCACGTAGCCGCGGATGAATGCCGCCAGCGCGGTGTGACCCAGCGCCTTGTCGAAGTAGTCGGTGACGTCTTCAGTGAAGCTGCGCGATTCCAGGTGCGACTGCGCGTCACCGGAGACGACGATCACGGGCACATAGGCCTGGCCGGCCGACTCGCGAACCGCGCGGGCCAGGGCGATGCCATCGCCGTCGGGCAGCACCAGCGAGGTGGTGACCAGGTCGACTGCGCCTTCGGCGAGTGCGGCACGTGCATCGGCGATACCGGCACAGGGCACGACCACCGCATCGGCGAGTTCGCGCGTGAGCACGTCGCCGATCAGCTTGCGCACCAGCTTGGAACCGTCCACGACCATGATCCGCGGCGCGGCAGTGGCGAGGTGGCGAAGATCGTGGGAGGACATGCGTGGATCGCTTACGAAATGGGCCGGGTCTGGCGCAGGTAATGACCGGTAACGAGACCGGCGCCGATCCAGCCGAGCAGGCCGGACCCGAAAACGATGGCGATTGCCTGCCGCAGGTCGAATCCCTGCAGGGCAAAGCTGCTGCCGTAGCTGCGGGCGAGCTCGGCCAGCGGGGCGCGCAGCGACTCGTCGGCTGCGGTCAGCAGCGCCAGCGCAATCGCACCGGCGACCAGCCCGTAGCTCAGTCCAAGATAAAGGAACGGACGGCGAATGAAGCCGTCGGTGGCGCCCAGTTGCTGCAGCACGGCGATTTCCTCGCGCCGCGACTGGATGTCCAGGCGCACGGTATTGCCGACCACCAGCAGCGCCCCCAGGCCCAGCAGCATGGCCAGCACCCAAGCCAGGCGCACGCCGAAGCGCAGCCAGCTGTCGAGGCGTTCGCGCCAGCCGGCGTCGTGCTGGACGACATCGACTTCGGGCAGGTTCGCCAGTGAACTGGCGAGCAGCGCCTCGTCGCCCTTCGGGCTGACGATCAGCACGCTTGGCAATGGATTGTCGCTGCCGTCGGATGGGGCCACCGCGGAGATCGCCTCGCCCAGGCCGCTGCGCTCGCGCAGTTCCTGCATGCCCTGCTCGGGCGTGCGCAGCTCAAGTGAGGCGACGTCGGCACGGCCGCGCAGCTCGTCGGCAAGTGCGCGGGCGCGGTCGACGGCAATCGCCGGCTTGAGGAACAGGCTGATCTGGCGTGCCTGCTGCACCGAGCCGGTGAAGCGCTCGATGTTGCCCAGCGCCGCCCACAGCCCCAACGGCAGGGTGATCGCAACGGCCATCACGCCAATGGTCAGTGCGGTGGCCCAAGGCTTGTGCAGCATCCGGCCCAGGCTGGCGACGAGACTGTAGAGATGGTGGTCGAACCAGGTGCCCAGACGCGAACGCGGCGGTTGCACGCGGACCGTGGCGGCCGGCTTCGACGCTTCCTGCGACGGCGCGCTCACTGGGCCAGGTCCTGGGGCGAGATGTCGTCGACCAGGCGGCCCTGGTTGAGCACCAGCACCCGCTTCTTCATGCGCTTGACCAGCGCCAGGTCGTGGCTGGCGACCAGCACGCTGGTGCCACGCTCGGGCAGCGATTCGAACAGCGCCATGATTTCCGCCGACAGGGTCGGATCGAGGTTGCCGGTGGGTTCGTCGGCCACCAGCAATCGCGGTTCGCCGACAATGGCGCGGGCAATGCCGACCCGCTGCTGTTCGCCGGCCGACAGTTGCGTCGGCAGGGCATTGGCGCGGGCACCCAGGCCAACCTTGTCGAGCACGCTGCGCACGCGCTTGCCGATGTCGCCGCGACGCAGGCCGCGCAGGATCAGCGGCAGGGCGACGTTGTCGGCCACGCTGCGGTCAGAGAGCAGGCGGTGATCCTGGAAGACCACGCCGACTTCGCGCCGGTGCAGCGCGATGCGGCGGCCGCGCACCTTGAGCAGGTTGCGGTCAGCGAACAGCACCGCGCCGCGGCTGGGCCGCTCGGACAGATGGATGAGTTTGAGCAGGGTGCTCTTGCCGGCACCGGAGTGGCCAGTCACGAACAGCATCTCGCCCGGCGCCACGTCGAAGCTGACTTCGCTCAGCGCATCGTGGCCGCCGCTGTATCGC
>DATDBI010000289.1:0-31013 GCA_036524915.1 Lysobacter sp.
GATGCTGAAGGCCGGCATGATCCGCAAGCTCGCTGCCGGCCTGTACACCTGGTCGCCGCTGGGCCTGCGGGTGCTGCGCAAGGTCGAGCGTGCCGTGCGCGAGGAAATGAACGCCGCCGGCGCCATCGAAGTGCTCATGCCGTCCGTGCAGCCCAAAGAGCTGTGGGAGGAGACCGGTCGCTGGGAGAAGTTCGGCGGCCAGCTGCTCAAGATCAAGGACCGCAAGGAGTCCTGGTACTGCTACGGCCCCACGCACGAGGAAGTCATCACCGACTTCGCGCGCCAGGAGCTGTCGAGCTACAAGCAGCTGCCGGTCAATTTCTATCAGATCCAGACCAAGTTCCGCGACGAGATCCGGCCGCGCTTCGGCGTGATGCGCGCGCGCGAGTTCCTGATGAAGGACGCCTACTCGTTCCACCTCACCGACGAGGACCTCGGCGCCGAATACCGCAACATGTACGACACCTACGGCCGCATCTTCACCCGCCTGGGCCTGAAGTTCCGCGCCGTCTCGGCCGACTCCGGCGCCATCGGCGGCGCCGTGTCGCACGAGTTCCACGTGCTGGCCGAATCGGGTGAGGATGCGCTGGCGTTCCATAGCGGCTCGGACTATGCCGCCAACGTCGAACTGGCCGAAGCCGCATCGCCCGGCCCACGCGCAGCCGCTACCGAGTCGATGCGCAAGGTCGACACGCCGACGCAGAAGACCTGCGAGGACGTGGCCGCGCTGATGTCCCTGGCGCTGCAGCGCACGGTCAAGTCGGTCGCGATCATCGGCACCGATGCCGAGGGCGGTCCCGCGTTCGTGCTGGCGCTGGTGCGTGGTGACCACGTCGTCAACGAGATCAAGCTGTCGAAGCTGGCCGGCCTGGGCGAATACCGCCTCGCCACGGAAGCCGAGATCGTCGAGCACCTGGGCAGCGAGCCGGGGTTCCTTGGGCCTGTCGCTCCGCGCAAGCCCGTCCGCGTGATCGCCGATCGCAGCGTTGCCGCGATGGCGGACTTTGTCGTCGGCGCCAACGAGGCCGGCTACCACCTGGCCGGCGTCAACTGGGGTCGCGACCTGCCCGAACCCGACCTCGTCGCCGACATCCGCAATGTCGTGGAGGGTGACATTGCCCCGAACGACCAGGGCACGATCGGTCTGGCCCGCGGCATCGAGGTCGGCCATGTGTTCCAGCTGGGTCGCCAATACGCTGAAGCCATGAAGCTGACCGTGCTCGACGCCAACGGCAAGGCGGCAACGCCGGCCATGGGCTGCTATGGCATCGGCGTATCGCGGATCGTGGCCGCGGCGATCGAGCAGAACAACGACGACAACGGAATTATCTGGCCCGAAGCGATGGCGCCGTGGCAGGCGGTGGTCTGCGTAATCAATCCCAAGGGCGATGCCGCCGTCGCCGACGCCGCCCAGGCCTTGTACGCCGAGCTCAACGCCGCCGGCATCGAAACCGCACTCGACGACCGTGGCCTGCGCCCGGGCGCGATGTTCGCCGACATGGAACTGATCGGTATTCCGCACCGCATCGTCGTGTCCGAGCGTGGCCTGGCGGCCGGGACGTTCGAATATCGCCACCGTCGCGCCAGCGAGGCCGAGAATCTCGACCGCGGCGCGATTTTCGCCAGATTCGGCAAGTAGTCCGGCGCTTCCGGCGCGGTCCGCACGACCGCGCCGGATAATCCTTGATATTCGGCTGATTTACTCGACGGGCAGCGGGGGATTATCATCCTGCGCTGCCTGGACGGTTTCGGCTGCCTCGCCGTTTATCCGCCCCGCCTGATTCATCGGAGTGTTGCTGGGGCTTTGAGCCCGGTTATTCCCCGATTCTCCCGCCGCCATTTCCTGCCCATATCGGAGGTTTCATGTCGATCGACATCACGTCGCTTTCCGCGAAAGAACTCGACGCCCTGATCAACCAGGCCAAGAAGCGCAAGACCACGCTGAACAAGCGCAAGCCGATCGCCACCGTGCGCAGCAAGCTGACCCAGCTGGCCAAAGCCGAGGGTTACACCGTCGCCGAGCTGTTCGGCAGCGGCGCAGCCGTGCGCAGCGCCAAGCCGGCAACCAAAGCCACCCCGAAGAAGGCGCGCAAGGCGATGGGAAAGGTCGCCCCCAAGTACCGCAATCCGGCCATCCCCTCTGAAACCTGGACCGGCCGCGGCAAGCAGCCACGCTGGCTGGCCGCGCACACCGCAGCCGGGCGCAAGCTCGACGAGTTTCTGATCGGATAACCTGCCCCGATACCTGCGGATAACCACCGGGGTGCGAAGGACGGTGCCGTAGGAGCGAGCTTGCTCGCGAAAAGGGACATCCCGCAGCGGAAACGCCTTCGCGAGCAAGCTCGCTCCTACAGATTCCGGCGCGCGGGCAGCAGCAGGTTGCCAAACAGGAGCCCGGCGACCAGCGCGAGCAGGATATTGAGGACAGCCAGCAAGGCCGCCTGGCCGGCGTCGACATCCTGCTGCTGGATCAGGGTCAGGAAACCGCGAAGGCTGGCGCTGCCCGGCACCAGCATGATGATGCCGGGGACGCGCACAATCGCGCCGGGCCGGTTCCACCAGCGCGCGTAGGCATTACCGGCGGCGGTCAGCACCAGCGCCGCCAGGAATATGCCCGCCGGGCTGCCGAACGCCTGGCCGCCGAAGCGCGAAATCAGGTAACCGCTGGCCGCGGCCGCCATCACCTTGGGGTAATCCCGGCGGTTGGCGCGGAACAGCACCGCGAACGCGAACGACGCCACGGCCAACGCCGCCCACTCCACCCATTCCGGCTGCGGCCGTGACGCCCGCACGTGCGCGTCCAGTCCGACCAGCTCGGCCAGGTACAACGCGATGACGGTGCCGATGGCGAGCTTGAGCACGGTCGTCAGCGCGCCTGCAAAGCGGGCCGTGCCCGACACCAGGTGCTGGCTGGTCAGTTCATTGACGGCATTGGTCAGCGACATGCCGGGCAGCAGCACGATCAGCGAGGCGATGATCACGGTGTTCTGGTTCAACGGCGCCACGTACGCGGCGACCAGCAGCGTCACGCCCGCGGCGAACATCGCCGCCACGGCTTCCAGTGGCTCCTTGAATCGCGGCTGCGCTTCAGACACCTGCACGAACAGGCCAATCAGCAGGCCGTTGATGCCGGCCACGGCGATGTCGAGCCACGGCAGGCGCAGCACGCCGGCAATGGCGGTCGCCGCCAGTCCGTAGGCGAGCACCTGCATCGCACGGGATCGCCAGCTCGGCGGGCGATCGAGCGCGCTCATCTGCGCATGCGCCTCGGCCAGGCCCAGGCGGCCGGCGACGACGTCCTCGGCGATGCGATCGGTCTCGGCCAGCCGGTACAGATCGTTCTCGCCCGGAGGCAGGCGGATGACGCGCGTGGTGTCGCTGTCGCCCGGCGGCCGTTGCGGATCGCTGAAGGTAAGGATCATCCCGGTCGGATTCGACCAGGGCTCGCACTCCAGCCGCAGCTGCTGCGCAACCGCGCTGATCGCACCCTCCAGCCGTTGCGCGGTGGTGCCGTAGGCGTGCAGGCGCTCGGCCAGTTCGATCACGAAGGTGATCCGGGCGGCGTAACTGGCAGCGCTCAGGGGAGACGGAGTCGACATGGCGCGAAGGATGGCATGCGAGGAGCGGATGCGGGAGCCGAAAGCTGGTCGGTTGTGGATCGGACTGCGGCTTCCCCAACCACCCACCCCGACTCAGGTATCCTCGCGCCGAGGCTCCATGACCGATACGACCGCGCACCCGCCGCAGATCGCCGCCGATGGCCAAGCGCCGTCGCGCCTGCGCTTGAGCGGCAGTTGGACCCTCGACTACGCGATCCTGATCAGCGAGGCACTGTCCGACGCACCCGACGCGATCGACGCGGTCGATGCCACCGGGGTCGACCGCATGGATTCGGTGGGCGTGCTGCAGCTGTTGCGCTTCGCCAGGCGCCACGGCATCGAGTTCGATTCCTTCACCTTCCACGACGATCACCAGGCACTGGTGACAGCGATCGAGGACGTCGCCGACGACCGCCCGCGCCGCAAACGCGAGTACGGCGTCAGCGCGGCGCTGGCCCGACTCGGCTTCGCGGTGACCGACAACTATCGCGAAGCACGTGCGCTGATCGGTTTCTTCGGCGAGGTCCAGCTGAAGCTGCTGCGCATGTTCAAGGAGCCTTCGCGCTTCCGCCCGACGGCGACCGTGTTCCATATGGAGCAGGTCGGCCTCGATGCGGTGCCGCTGATCGCCTTGCTGTGCTTCCTGGTCGGCGCGGTCGTGGCCTTCCTCGGTGCCAACATCCTGGCCGACTTCGGCGCACAGATCTATGTCGTCGAACTGGTCAACATCTCGTTCCTGCGCGAGTTCGGCGTGCTGCTGACCGCGATCGTCCTCGCCGGCCGCACCGCCAGCGCGTTCACCGCGCAGATCGGCGCGATGGTCAGTCGCGAGGAAGTCGATGCGATCCGCACACTCGGCATGGACCCGGTCGACCTGCTGGTGATTCCGCGCATGCTGGCGCTGCTGGTGATGCTGCCGCTGCTGACCTTCGTTGCGATGGTCTTCGGCCTGCTCGGTGGCCTCACCGTGGGTGCCTACAACCTCGACATCCCGCCGCAGCAATACCTGGCACGCATGCACGAGACGATGGAACTGCGGCACTTCCTGGTGGGCCTGGTCAAGGCCCCGGTGTTCGCGCTGCTGATCAGCCTGATCGGTTGCCTGGAAGGCCTGCAGGTCGAAGGCACCGCGCAGTCGGTCGGTGAGCGCACCACCTCCAGCGTCGTGCAGTCGATCTCGATGGTGATCATCCTCGACGCGTTCTTCGCGATCTGGTTCATGGAAATGGGCATCTGAGCATGGCGCAGACCATCCACTGCCTTCCCGACCACAAAGAGCCGATCGTGCGCGTGCGTGGTCTGAGCAACCGCTTCGGCGAGCAGGTCGTGCACGAGGACCTCGACCTGGATGTGCGGCCCGGCGAGATCCTCGGCGTGGTCGGTGGCTCCGGCACCGGCAAGTCGGTGCTGATGCGATCGATCCTGGCCCTGCGCAGGCCCGACGCTGGCGAGATCGAAGTACTCGGATTGGACGCGCGCAGCGACGACGCCGACGTGCGCCGCGCGATCGAGCGCAACACCGGCGTGCTGTTCCAGGACGGCGCGCTGTTCTCCTCGCTCACCGTGGGCGAAAACGTGCAGGTGCCGCTGAAGGAGTACCACAGCGACCTGCCCGATTCGCTGCGCTACGAACTGGCCCTGCTCAAGGTCAAGCTGGCCGGCCTGCCTGCCGATGCGCTCAACAAGCTGCCGTCGCAGCTGTCGGGCGGCATGCGCAAGCGTGCCGGCCTGGCGCGTGCGCTGGCCCTGGACCCCCCGCTGCTGTTCCTCGACGAGCCCACCGCGGGCCTGGACCCGATCGGCGCGGCTGCATTCGACCGCCTGATCCGGACCCTGCAGCAGGCGCTGGGCCTTACGGTCTTCCTGATCACACACGACCTAGACACCCTTTACGCTATCTGTGACCGCATCGCGGTGATCGCCGATCGCAAGGTGATCGCCTGCGCACCGATCGGGGAGGTCGAACAGATGGACCACCCCTGGGTCCAGGAGTATTTCCACGGCCCGCGTGCGCGCGCCGCGCAGCAGTCCGGCAATCGCGAACGTGAGGTTGGAGTCCGATGAAATTCGATCCGCAGTTCCCGATGTCAGCCACCCACACAGACCCGCGGTCCTGACATGGAAACCAAGGCCAATTACGTCCTCATCGGTGCGTTCACCATCGTCGTGACGCTGCTGCTGCTGCTGTTCGCCTTGTGGGCGGCCAAGTACACCTCGGAGAAAGACTGGCGCAACTACGCCGTGCTCTTCAACGAACCGGTGACGGGCCTGACCGAAGGCAGCTCGGTGCAGTACAACGGCATTTCGGTGGGCACGGTCGAGACGCTGCGGCTGGCGCCGGACGACCCGCGCCGGGTGATCGCACTGCTGCGCCTGCAGGCCAGTGCGCCGATCAAGACCGACACCCGCGCCAAGCTGTCGATCCAGGGCATCACCGGCAGTCCGTTCATCCAGCTCACCGGTGGCAATCCCGGCAGCCCGGCGCTTGCCGACGTCGACCGTCGCGAGACGCCGGTGATCCAGACCGAGGCCTCGGCCCTGCAGAACATCGCCGACACGGCCAACCGGCTGGTCGCGCGCATGGACCAGGTGCTGAGCGACGAGAACGTCAAGCGCGTGTCCAACACGCTGGCCAACATCGAGGCGATGACCGGCACCATTGCCGGCCAGCGCGAAGACCTGAGCAAACTGATCTCCAGCGCGCGCCAGTCCAGCGAGCAGCTGTCGAAAACCCTGGTCACGACCAACCACGCCGTCGAAAGCGTCGACCGCGAACTCGTCGCCAAGCTGCCGGGGCTGATCGCCAAGCTCGACAGCACGCTCTCGCGCCTGGATTCGGCGGCCAACAATGCCAACGGCGTGCTGGCCGACAACCGCACCGCGATCAACAGCTTTGCCAACGACGGCCTCGCCCAGCTCGGCCCGACCCTGTCGGAACTGCGCTCGCTGGTGCGCGACCTGCGCCGCATCTCCGACCGCCTCGACGGCAACCCCACCCGCTACCTGCTTGGCCGCGACGCGCCCAAGGAGTTCGAACCCAAATGACGACGCGAGCACACACGTTGCCTCCCCATGGATGGCGGCTCGGACTCGGCCTGGCCCTGGCCGTGCTGCTTTCCGGCTGCTCGATCCTGAGCGACAAGCCCAAGAGCACTTCGACCATCTATGCGCCGGAGCCGCACGTGCAAGCCGATCCCGGCTGGCCGACGGTGACCTGGCAGCTGGCGTTGACGCCGCCCACCGGCGCGCGCGTGATCGACAGCCTGCGCATCGCCGTGCGGCCAACGCCGGGCGAGATCCAGGTCTACAGCGGCGCGCAGTGGGCCCGTCCGCCGTCGGAGATGCTGCAGGACACCCTGCTGCGCGCATTCGAGGATTCCGGACGCATCGGCGCCGTCGCACGCCAGGGCAGCGGCATTGCCGCCGACTTCAGGTTGTTGCTCGAGATACGCCGCTTCGACTCCGATTACGCCGGGCAGTCCGTGCCGGCAGCGACCATCGAGGTCACCGCGAAGCTCCTGCACATGCGCGACCAGAAGATCGTCGCCTCGCGCACGTTCCTGCAGGCGCAGCCGGCCGCGACCACGGAAGTGGCCGACGTGGCCCGCGCGTTCGAGCAGGCACTGGTAGTGGTTGGCCACGATATCGCCGGCTGGACGCTGACCAGTGGCCAGACCTACCAGCCCGCGACACGGTCCTGACACTTCGCGCAGCGCTACGCGGGTGCCAGGATCTGCCGGAACGTCAGATTGATGCGCGCCCCCACCGGCCGCGCGGTGCGCGGCAAGGCGTGCCGATAATTGCGCTGGGTCGCCCCGGCCATCACCAGCAAGCTGCCGTGCGGCAGCTCGAGCGCAAGCCGGTCCGATGGCTCGCTGCGGTGCTTGAGGGCAAAACGCCGCGCCGCCCCCAGGCTGACCGATGCGATCACGGGCGACGGTCCAAGCTCGGGCTCGGCATCGCTGTGCCAGCCCATGGCGTCCTGGCCGTCGCGGTACAGATTGGCCAGCACGCTGTTGAACCCGACGCCCAGTTCCCGGCACAGCCTGTCGCGCACCGGTAGCAGCGCCGCCGGCCATGGCCGGGGCTCGAAGCGCACGCCGGAATAGCGGTAGCCGGTGCCGGGATTGCCAATCCAGCAGCTCAGGCGCGGCGAGTCGACCTCGCGACCGAACAGGCGGATCCGGTGCACTTCCCAGGCAACCTGCTGGCGCAATGCAGCCAACAGCGCATCGGCCTGCGGGGGGTGCAGCCAGTGCCGGTCCAGCCGTACCTCGCCGTCGGCCAGGGGCAGCGGGGCCAAGGAAGTGCGTTCAGACATTCGATCACGCTAGCACGGCGATTTGCCCGCCCCCACGCAAAACCGCGACAATCCACGGTTGTAACGCCAGCCCGCAGCGGAGCCGCCAGCATGAGCCAACACGACACCACTGCCGACCAGGTCGAGCGCGATGTGATGGAGTACGACGTCGTCGTCGTCGGTGCCGGTCCGTCCGGGTTGGCGGCGGCCATCCGCCTCAAGCAGCTCGACCCGAATGTCTCGGTGTGCGTGATCGAGAAGGCCTCGACCATTGGCGCCCAGATCGTTTCCGGCGCGGTGATCGAGACCGGCCCGCTCGACGCCCTGCTGCCGAACTGGCGCGACAACCCGCCGCCGATCTGCGTGCCTGCGGTCAAGGACGAGTTCTGGCTGCTCAGCAAGACCGGACACACCCCGCTGCCGATCCCGCCGGGCATGCACAACCGCGGCAACGTCATCGTCAGCCTCGGCGCGCTGTGCGCCTGGCTGGCGCCGCAGGCCGAAGCGCTGGGCGTGGAGATCTACCCGGGCTTCGCCGCCTCCGAGACGCTCCACGATGCCAACGGCGCCGTCGTTGGCGTCCGCATCGGCGACATGGGCGTGGCCAAGGACGGTTCGCACAAGCCCGGCTATACCGCCGGCATCGACATCCGCGCCAAGGTCACGGTGCTGGCCGAAGGCGCGCGCGGCCACCTGACCAAGCGTCTGGTCAAGCAGTTCAAGCTTGATGCCGACTGCGACCCGCAGAGCTATTCGATCGGCCTGAAGGAGCTGTGGCAGGTACCCGAGGACCGCGTCGAACCGGGCAAGATCGTCCACAGCTTCGGCTGGCCGGCCGACAGCCAGACCTACGGTGGCAGCTTTCTGTATCACCTGGACAAGGGCCGCATCGCCCTGGGCTACGTCAGCGGCCTCGATTACAAGGATCCGGAGTACAAGCCGTGGGAGGCTTTCCAGCAGTGGAAGAACCACCCCTCGGTCAAGCCGCTGCTGGAAGGCGGCAGCATCCTGTCGGCCGGCGCACGCGCGATTGCCTGCGGTGGCTGGCAGTCTCTGCCCAAGGTCGAGATGCCCGGTGCGCTGCTGATCGGAGACACCGCCGGCCTGCTCAACGTGCCCAAGATCAAGGGCACGCACCAGGCGATCCGCTCGGGCATGCTCGCCGCCGAACACCTGGTGGCCTCGCAGCTGGCGCCGGAGGGATTCGACGCGAAACTGCGCGCATCCGAGGCGATGGCCGAGCTGAAGAAAGTCCGCAACATCAAGCCCGGGTTCAAGCGCGGCTTGTGGTTCGGCATCCTCAACTCCGCTTGGGAGACCATTACCGCCGGCCTGTCGCCGTGGACGCTGAAGGTCAAGGCCGACTGGTCGACCTTGGACAAGCTCGCCGAGCACGAATCACCCAAGCGCGATTACGTCACCCGCGACCTGGCCCCCCGCGATCGCCTGCAATCGGTGTACTACGCGGCGACCGAGCACGACGAGGACCAGCCGGTGCACCTGAAGGTGCGCGACACCTCGATCTGCATCACCCGCTGCGTGGAGGAGTACGACAACCCGTGCACGCGCTTCTGCCCGGCCAATGTCTACGAGATCGTCACTGACGTGCATGCGGATGGAAGCGCGGGCAAGCGCCTGCAGATCAACGCCGCCAACTGCGTGCACTGCAAGACATGCGATATCAAGGACCCGTACGAGATCATCGACTGGGTGACGCCGGAAGGTGGGTCGGGGCCGAATTACCAGAATCTGTGATGCATACGAAAAAGGCCGCCTCATGGGCGGCCTTTTTCCTTTTGGCGACTGTACCGGTCAGGTCAGCTTGACGCCGGTCTTCTCGCGCAGCTCGGCTTCGCTGACATCCGGCGCCAGCTTGACCAGCTTCAGCCCCTGCTCGGTCACATCCAGCACCGCCAGCTCGGTGATGATGCGATTTACCACGCCTACGCCCGTCAGCGGCAGCGTGCACTGCGGCAGGATCTTGTGTTCGCCGCTCTTGGCGGTGTGCTCCATCAGCACGACCACGCGCTTGACGCCGGCGACCAGGTCCATCGCCCCGCCCATGCCCTTGACCATCTTGCCCGGCACCATCCAGTTGGCGAGGTCGCCCTGGTCGGTCACCTGCATCGCGCCCAGGATGGCCAGGTCGATGTGGCCACCGCGAATCATCGCGAACGAATCGTGGCTGCCGAAGTAGCTCGCGCCCGGACGTGCGGTCACGGTCTGCTTGCCGGCGTTGATGAGATCGGCGTCGACTTCGGCCTCGGTCGGAAACGGGCCGATGCCGAGCAGGCCGTTCTCGCTCTGCAGCCACACGTCCATTCCGTCGGGAATGAAGTTGGCCACCAGCGTCGGCAAGCCAATGCCGAGGTTGACGTATGCACCGTCGGTGAGTTCCTGCGCGGCGCGCTGCGCCATCTGGTCGCGGGTCCAAGCCATGGGAGTGTCCTGTAGGTTCGTGGGTCAGCCGGCGCGCACGGTGCGCTGCTCGATTCGCTTCTCGGGCGTCGGGTTGTGGACGATGCGGTCCACGTAGATGCCCGGCAGGTGCACCTGGTCGGGATCGATCTCGCCGACTTCGACCAGCTCCTCCACTTCGACGATGCAGACTGTTCCGGCCATCGCGCACGCCGGGTTGAAGTTGCGCGCGGTCTTGCGGAACACCAGGTTGCCGGATTTGTCCGCCTTCCAGGCCTTGACCAGCGAGACGTCGGCCTTGAGCGCGGTTTCCATCACGTAGTGCTGGCCGTCGAACTCGCGCGTCTCCTTGCCCTCGGCGACGATCGTGCCGTAGCCGGTGCGGGTGAAGAACGCCGGAATGCCGGCACCGCCGGCACGAAGGCGCTCGGCCAGCGTGCCCTGCGGATTGAACTCGAGTTCGAGCTCGCCGGACAGGAACTGGCGCTCGAACTCCTTGTTCTCGCCCACGTACGACGAGATCATCTTGCTGATCTGGCGCGTCGTGAGCAGCAGTCCCAGGCCGAATCCGTCGACGCCGGCATTGTTGGAGATCGCGGTCAGCCCCTTGACCCCACTGTCGCGCAGCGCCTCGATCAGCGCCTCGGGAATGCCGCACAGGCCGAAGCCGCCGACGGCGAGGGTCTGGTCATCGGCGACGACGCCTGCCAGTGCGGTCCTGGCATCGGGAAAAACCTTGGTCTTGCTGCTGGCGCCGGCTTGCGTCGCGGCCATGGGGGACTCCGGTTCGGGTCTGCGAATCTGCGCAGTCTACCGCGCCTCCTCCGGGCGGCCACCGTACCTTCGGGCATTGGCGCCTACGCGGCCGCCAAGGCACAGCCTTGCCTCGCCGCGGTCCGTTATCATTGGTCTGTGACCATGTATGGCTGGGAAAGAGATTGAGCGTCGATCGTCGGGACAACTTCCATTTTGTTCGTCTGCTCGCCGCCAGCGCGGTTTTGTTCAGCCATCAGTTCGCCTTCGAGCGCCTCCCTGAGCCGCTCGTCCTCAAGTATCAAACCCTGGGTGGCTTCGGTGTCCTGGTGTTCTTTGCAATAAGCGGGTTCCTGGTCGCCCAGAGCTGGGAGCGGGATCCGAACCTGCTGCGTTTCGCCCAACGGCGCCTGCTCCGGATCTGGCCCGGCATGATCTGCACGATCCTGCTGTGTGGACTGGTGCTGGGACCGATCGTCACCACGGTTCCGGTGAGTCAGTACTTTGCCGACCCGACCACGCACAGGTTCTTTGGCGGGCTGGTTTTCATGATCCAGCCGTTCCTGCCCGGCGTCTTCCCCGACAGCCTTGTGGCCGGCGTGCCCAACGGCGTTCTCTGGACAATCCCGCTTGAGCTTCGCTGCTACCTGTACCTGTCGATCTTCGGCATGCTCGGGATCCTGCGGTATCGCTGGATCGTCCTGGGCGGCCTGCTGGCGGTCTCGGTGTTCTACTACGGGATCTATGGTGCCGAGGCGCGGTTCGACCAGACATACCAGCACTGGTACGAACTGCAATACGCCACGTTCTTCTTCTCCGGCGCGTGCATCTACTACTTCCGCGACGCATGGAACACCAGGACCAGGAAGCTGGCGCTGTTCGTCGCCGCGAGCATCGTGGGCGTCGTGCTGGCCAAGCAGGGGCACGAGCTGATCGCAGCGTTCGTGATGGTGCCTACGCTCACGATCCTTTTCGGCACCGAGTCGTTCCCGGTGCTGAGGGACTTCGACCGTTTCGGTGACCTTTCCTTCGGCATCTACATCTATGCCTTCCCCATCCAGCAGACAATCGTCTGGTTGATGCCCGGAGCAGGGATCCTGGTGCACCTGGCCATTGCCGTACCTTTGACTCTGGTCCTCGCCTACGCGTCCTGGCACCTGGTGGAAAAGCTCGCTCTGCAATACAAGCCGCGCACGCCCAGGAGCCTTTCCGTCTCCGCGCCGGTGCAGGGCCTGGGTGAGACATTGGCGGTCATCCGGAAGGCGAACGCCGGCGTCTACCAGCGAGTCACCAAAGGCACCGGGCAGCAGTCCCGCGCCTGGTAGTCGCGGCGTCAAGGCCCGCCGCGACTTGAATCCGGCTCCTGCGGAAGTAGACTCAGTCCATGCCACGACTCGCCCTCGTCACCGCGATCGCCGCAGTTGCCCAGGACGATGACCTGGGCCCGCTCCTCGATGCATGTTCCCGAGCCGGCATCACCACGCAGGTTCGCGCATGGGACGATCCTTCTGTCGCCTGGTCGCGTTTCGACGCGGTGCTCCTGCGTTCGCCTTGGGACTATACGGAGCGCCTTGCTGAGTTCCTCACCTGGTGCACGCGGGTTTCGTCACGGGCACGCCTGATCAATCCCCTGCCGGTCGTGCGCTGGAATATCGACAAGCACTATCTTTCAGAGCTGGCGGCACTCGGCGTGCCGGTGGTGCCAACGCGTTTTGTTGAACCCGACATGGACGCCCTGCCGGCGCTGGAGGCGTTCCTGGCCGAGCATCGGGAAGCTGCCGAGTTCGTCGTCAAGCCCGCAGTCGGTGCCGGCTCACGTGACGCGCAGCGCTATTCGTCGGCGCAGGACTTCGCGGCGGCCAACCATGTCGCGCGACTGCTCGAAGCCGATCGCAGTGCGATGTTGCAGCCCTACCTGGCATCGGTCGATCGCGATGGCGAAACCGCGCTGATGTTCTTCGAAGGCCGTTTCAGCCACGCCATCCGCAAGGGGCCGCTGCTACGGCGCGAGGAAGGCCCGACGGAGCACTTGTTCGCGGCAGAGGAAATCACGGCGCGTATGCCGGGCGAACAGGAGCTGGTTCTTGCCGAAACGGTCATGGCCGCAGCGGCGAAATGCCTGCAACTGCGATCACCGTTGAGCTATGCGCGCGTCGACCTGATCCGCGGAGACGACGGCAGTCCGCGGCTGCTCGAGCTGGAGCTGTGCGAGCCGTCGTTGTTTTTCGCGCATTGCGCCGGCAGCGCGGACCGTTTCGCCGCGCTGCTTGCCGACACGCTGCGCAGCAACGTGTCGGCTACCTGAGCCGTCAGGAGCGCCCGTACACGTCTTCGAAGCGGACAATATCGTCCTCGCCGAGATAACTTCCCGACTGCACTTCGATCAACTCGACCGGCTCCGTGCCGTGATTACGCAGGCGGTGCACGCTACCCAGCGGGATGTAAGTGCTCTCGTTTTCGCGGAGGTCGAACACCTTGTCGTCGCAGGTGACCTCGGCCACTCCAGAAACGACGATCCAATGCTCCGCGCGCTTGTGGTGCTTCTGCAGGCTCAGCGCCGCACCGGGTTTGACGATAATGCGCTTGACCTGGAACCGCTCGCCCGCATCGATCGAGTCGTAGCTGCCCCACGGACGATAGACCTTCCGGTGGAACAGGTGCTCTTGACGGCCAGCTGCCTTGAGGCGGTCGACGATCGTCTTGACGTCCTGGACCCGATCCTTACGTGCAACCAACGTGGCGTCGGGCGTGTCGATGATGACAAGGTCCTCGACGCCGATCGTGGCGATCATCCGGCGATCAGAAGCGCGCACGAGGCTGCCCCTGGTGTCGATCGAGATGACATCGCCCTCGTGGCGGTTGTCGTCGTCGTCTCGCTTTGCCACCGACCACAGTGACGACCAGGATCCGATATCGCTCCAGCCGCAGCTCACCGGAACGACGGCAGCGCGATGAGTCTTCTCCATAACCGCGTAGTCGATGGAGTCGTTGGGGCTGGCGGCAAACTCGTCCGAGCCGACCCGGATGAAGTCCAGGTCGATGACGGCCGCAGCGTAAGACGCGCGTGCCGCCTCCAGAATTGCCGGAGCATGCGTTGCCAGCTGCTCGAGGAAGCTGTCGGCCCGGAACAGGAACATGCCTGAGTTCCATGCGTAACTGCCTTCCGCAACGTAGCGCTCGGCGGTCGCAAGGTCAGGCTTTTCCACGAAGCGTTCGACCTTGGCACCTCTGTCGCTCAGGTCCTGCCCGCGCTTGATGTAGCCATATCCGGTTTCGGCATAGTCAGGTTTGATGCCGAAGGTGACGAGCCAGCCTTCGCCGGCCAGCCCGGTCGCTGCGGCGACCGCGTCACGGAAGGCGGCTTCGTTCTCGATCAGGTGATCGGCCGGCATGACCAGCAGCGACGCGTCGGGGTCGGTGGCAATCACATGCAAGGCCGCCAGCGCGATGGCCGGCGCGGTATTGCGCGCCATTGGCTCGAGCAGGATGCCGCCGTTGGCGACGCCCACGTCGTGCAGTTGCTCACCGACCATGAAACGGTGGTCCGCGCTGCACACCGTCACCGGCGCCTGGGCGCCCGGCAACTTTGACGCGCGGATGACGGTCTCTTGGTAAAGGGAGCGGTCACCGATCAGGGCCAGAAACTGCTTGGGCTGGTTCTGGCGCGAAAGCGGCCAGAGGCGCGAACCGCTACCGCCACTAAGGACAACGGGATGAAGCATCCTTGGCTCCGGACTACTTTGTCATTTACGGCCGCCAAGAGTAACGGACAGCCCACCCTTCACGCCAAATTCCGCGCCGCGGCATTTCCCGACTGCGACCGCCCGTTCAGGCACTCTGGCCTTCCCGCCGGAAGCGCCGCCCGCCTGCGTAGATACCATCAGTCCGCTAGAATGCGCGTTTCTCGGCCCCAGAGCCGCGCAACCCCACAGGAACCCCCGAACGATGAAGATCCTCGTCGGTTACAAGCGCGTGGTGGACTTCAACGTCCGCATCCAGGTCAAGCCGGACGGCTCCGGCGTGGTCACCGACGGCGTCAAGCTGTCGCCGAACCCGTTCGATGAGATCGCCCTGGAAGAGGCCCTGCGCCTGCGAGACAAGGGCATCGCCACCGAGGTCGTGGTCGCCACGATCGCCCCGGCCGATGCCCAGGCGCACCTGCGCAATGGCCTGGCCATGGGCGCCAACCGCGCCATCCACGTGGTCAGCGATGGCCCGATCCAGCCGCTCACCGCGGCTCGGGCCCTGCTCAAGCTGATCGAGAAGGAGCAGCCGGACCTGGTCATCCTGGGCAAGCAGGCCATCGACGACGACTCCAGCCAGACCGGTCAGATGCTGGCCACGCTGTGGGGCCGCCCGCAGGCGACCTTCGCCTCCAAGCTCGAGGTCGCTGACGGCAAGGCCACGGTCACCCGCGAGGTCGACGCCGGCCTGGAAACGCTGGAAGTCGACCTGCCGGCCGTGGTCACCACCGACCTGCGTCTCAACGAGCCGCGCTTCATCAAGCTGCCCGACATCATGAAGGCCAAGAGCAAGCCGATGGAAACCATCGCCTTCGCCGACCTGGGCGTCGACACCGGCGACACCCTCAAGACCACCCACTACGCGGCGCCGGTCAAGCGTGGCAAGGGCGTGATGGTGAAGGACGCGGCCGAACTGGTCGCCGCACTCAAGCAAAAGGGGCTGCTGTAATGAGCAAGGTTCTGATCGTTGCTGAGCACCTGGACGGGAAGCTCAACGCCGCCACCGCCAAGTGCGTGTCTGCCGCTCAAGCGCTGAAGCCCGAATCGATCGATATCGTGGTGCTGGCCGCCGACCCGGCTGCCGTGGCCGCCGAGGCTGCGCAGATTGCCGGCGTGGGAAAGGTGCTCAGCGTTGCCAATGCCGCCAACGCCCATGCCATCGCCCAGGTACTGGCACCGCAGGTGGCCAAGGCGGCCGCCGGCTACAGCCACGTGTTCGGCCCCAGCACCACCTTCGGCAAGGACCTGATGCCGTGCGTGGCCGCGCTGCTCGGCGTGGCCCAGGTGTCGGACGTGATGGCCGTTGAAGGCAGCCACACGTTCAAGCGCCCGATTTACGCAGGCAACGCGATCATCACGGTCGAGGCATCGAGCGACCACACGGTCGTCGCTACCGTGCGTACGGCGTCGTGGCCGGAAGCGGCCAAGGGCGGCAGCGCCACGGTCGAGGCTGCGACGGTCGACGCCTCGCTGCCGACGCACACCCGCTTTATCGGCTTGGCCGCCGGCAAGTCCGACCGTCCTGACTTGCAGAGCGCAAAGCGCGTGGTGTCGGGTGGCCGAGGCGTCGGTTCGGCCGAGAACTTCAAGATTGTCTACGACCTGGCCGACAAGCTCGGCGCTGCCGTCGGCGCTTCGCGTGCCGCGGTCGATGCCGGCTACGTGCCGAACGAACTGCAGGTCGGCCAGACCGGCAAGATCATCGCCCCGGAGCTCTACATCGCCGTCGGTATCAGCGGCGCGATCCAGCACCTCACGGGCATCAAGGACGCCGGCACGATCGTGGCGATCAACAAGGACGGCGATGCGCCGATCTTCGAGATTGCCGATATCGGGCTGGTGGGGGACTTGTTCCAGCTTCTGCCGCAGATCGAAGCTTCCATCTAGTCAGCCTGAAGATTCAGGCCGGCAGCCTTTGCCGGCCTAGATGCGGCACGTACGAACTAACTACCGATGTGGACGACACGCCGCATCCGGGTTTGCACGGCAACCAGCTTCCCACCCGCGCGAGCTACCTCGCGCGGCCGGGACCGTAGAGAAGAGCAATGAATCGGAAAGGGCAGGACATGCTCCAACGCCTGAAGGGCAACGCGGTGGCGGCATATCGCTCGGCGCCCATTTCCACGCGCAGCAGGATCCGCATCAAGGGCGCATTGTTCAGGCTCTTCGGGTTCGCCCTGAGTGATACCCAGGCTTACAAGGGCTGGAAAGACCAGCAGCAGGCCACTCGCCAGCTCAAACTCAGGCAAGAGGCTCTTTCTGCTGGGTACAGGCCGACGTCCTGGATGGAGAGGTTGAGCGCCCGCCTCTCCGGCGTACAACCGCCGCGCAGCGCCAATGCAGATGCGTGGCAGGACTATGGCCCAATCAAGGCGGCCATCAATGACTCCCATCTTCGGCGTCGCCAGGATGCCCGCGTAAAACCTGTCGATACCATCAAGCTCAGCCAGGAACAGATCGACTTGTGGCCGTCCGGTTTCCCCCTGCCCGCGCCGGTGGACAAGCCCGACGTGACCATCGTGATCCCGGTCTTCGGTCACGTCCAACTCACGCTCGAGTGCCTTGCCTCCATCGCGAAATGGCTCGACGCATCGGGTCCGACAATCGAGATCATCATCGCGGACGACGCTTCCACCGATGCCACGGCGCGCATCCTGTCGGCAACGCCGAACATCAGGGTCGTCACCCAGGCGTCGAACGTCGGTTTCCTTGAGAACTGCAACTCCGCTGCCCGCCATGCGCGTGGCGACGCCATCTTGTTCCTCAACAATGACGCGCAGGTCACCCGGGGCTGGCTCGCCGCACTGTTCTCCGAGCTCAACAGCGCACCGGACGTCGGTGCCGCCGGCTCCCAGCTGCTCTATCCCAATGGCAGGTTGCAGGAAGCCGGAGCGCGCATCCGGCGCGACGGCAGCGCGGAACTGATCGGCCTGGGAGACGACCCAAGCCTGCCCGCTTATGCATTCAGCCGTGACGTCGACTACTGCTCAGGCGCGAGCCTGCTGGTGCGTCGGGATCTGTTCGAACGCCTCGATGGATTCGACCCGACCTACAAACCCGCCTACTGCGAGGACATGGACCTGTGCCTGCGCATCCGGGAAGCGGGCTATCGCGTTCGCTACTGCGCCGGTTCCCGCGTCGTCCATCATTTAAGCAAGAGCTCCGAGGGCGCGGATCTCCCCCTCAAGACCGCCAGCATCGCACGCAACACCGCTAAGGTGATCCGGCGCTGGCAGTCGGATCTGGATGCGATGGACGCCGTGCGCACGATCGCGTTCTACCTGCCGCAGTTCCATCCGATCGCGGAGAACGACCTGTGGTGGGGCCGGGGCTTTACCGAGTGGACCAACGTGACCAAGGCCACGCCGAACTTCAACGGCCACTATCAACCTCGGCGACCGGCCGATCTCGGGTACTACGACCTGCGTTTGCCCGAAGTCATGCGCCAACAGGCACGGCTAGCTGCGCAATATGGCGTGGATGGCTTCTGCTTCTATTACTACTGGTTCCACGGCAAGCGATTGCTCGAGCGCCCGATCGAACAGATGCTGGTCGACGACAAGAACGACTTCCCGTTCTGCCTGTGCTGGGCAAACGAAAACTGGACCCGACGCTGGGACGGTCGCGACAGTGAAATCTTGATGGGCCAGCAGCATTCCGACGAAGACGATAGGGACGTCATCCTCGACATCGCGCGATTCTTCCGGAAGTCCACTTACATCCGCATCGGCGGGCGACCGCTCCTGCTGGTCTACCGTACTGGCCTTTTCCCTGAGTTCAGCCGCACCGCGAGAATTTGGCGGGAAGTGTGCCGGGAGGAAGGTATCGGGGAGATCTACATCGCCTGCGTTGAATCGTTCGAGCAGGCAGCACGGGGCGCGCTTCCGGAGGACTTTGGCTGCGATGCGAGTGTCGAGTTCCCCCCGCATGGCATGGCCGAGTTTCTTCAACCCAAGGGCAAGCTGCTCAATCCCGCGTTCCGCGGCTCGGTTGCCGATTACCGCCACATCGCCGTGCGCTATGGGGCCCGCGAGGCACCGGCCTACAAGCGATTTCCCGGGGTCATTCCCGGTTGGGACAACACGGCACGTCGACAGGACGATGGCGTCTGCTTCCAGAACGCAACGCCGGGAGGCTTCCAAGCTTGGCTTGAGAGTGCAATCGAGAAGGCCAGGCGGCAGTTCATCGGTGACGAGCGCCTAGTGTTCATCAATGCCTGGAACGAGTGGGCGGAAGGCGCCTATCTCGAACCCGATCAACGTTATGGCCACGGCTTCCTGCAAGCCGTGGCCAATGCAAAGGACCACGACCAACTGGTCGAGCGCGCATGACGACACCCTTCAGGAGCACGAGCCCCGCGATTACGCTGATTGGCCACCCCTTCGCTCCAATAGGACGAGGTGAGGATGTGAGATGCGCGTTCAGGGCATTCCGGGCGGCAGGCGTCGAACAGGTCAGGGTGCTCGATCTTTACCGCCAGCACCAACCCGATCTGGCCATGCGCATGGAGTTCTCCGCCTCGGTTGTGGAGAAGCCTGGCGAGATCAATGTGTTCTTCATCAACGGCGATGAAGTCGATCAGGCTCTACGAGCTCTGCATGGAATGCCGCGTGGGGCGTTCAACGTCGTCTATCCCGCCTGGGAACTGCCTGTGTATCCCCAGGTCTGGCTCGATAAGCTCGCGCAGTTCGATGCGGTATGGGCACCTTCGCGCTTCATCCAGGACGGCATGGCTGCGTTGACATCCAGGCCGGTCGTGCACCAGCCCCTCGCCTGCGAGGTCCGGCTGACCTCGTTGCTTGATCGCCGCTATTTCGGCATCCCGGAGAGCTCCTACGCGTTCCTGTTCTTCTTCGACCTGCGCTCGTATGTCTCCAGAAAGAACCCGTGGGCGGTGATGGAAGCTTTCGAAAAGCTGCAAGAAGCGCGGCCCTGGTCCGACAGCTGCCTGGTACTGAAGTTGAATGGCAGCGAACATGATCCCGCAGCCGCTCGGCAACTGCGCGAGAACATCGCGAAAAAGCGGCTGCGGGTTGTCCTGATCGACGAGACGATGACCGACAACGAGATCAAGAACCTGGTGCGATGCACTGACTGCTTCGTGTCGCTGCATCGATCAGAGGGATTTGGCCGCGGAATGGCCGAGGCCATGTATCTAGGCAAGCCGGTGATCGCGACAAATTACTCCGGCAACACCGACTTCATGGACGAAAGCAACTCGCTGCTCGTTCGCCATGAGCTGGTCCCGGTGCAGGAAGGCGAGTATCCGCACGCGCAGGGCCAGGTCTGGGCCCAAGCAGACACAAACCAGGCTGCAGCGAACATGGTCACGCTGGTCGATTCACCGGCGTTTGGCCGCCAGCTCGGCACCCAGGCAAGCCGGCAGGTCCGCTTGGCGCTGGGCTATCTGCCGAGCGGATTGCGCTACATTGACGCGCTTGCCGGCTGTTAGCCGGAACCGGCTGGAACCTATCGGAGTCGCTACTGCGGGCTACTTGAGGTCGGAGATTCCGAGATAGTCCATGAAGAGGAACATGTAGTCCCGTTCGCTCAGGAAAAGGTTCTGGTAGCCCTGGAAGCCATACGGAATGGCAATGGCATTGAAGAGCCCCGGATACAACGGGAACTGGCTGTCGCCAAAGAAATCAAACAGCCGGTACTCCACGGATTCGAAGAACTGGCAGATCTTCTCATCCGGATTCTCCAGTACGACAATCGGCTTGTTTCGAGCGAGGATTCCAGTCATGCCCCTCAGGGCCGCCAGTTCATGGCCCTCGACGTCGATCTTGATGAATTTTGGCTGTTCATCTCGGAGCGCCGCGATTCCATCCAGGGCACGAACCTTGACCGGGTGGGACCTGAAATGCTCGTCGGGCAGGAGTTCGCGGCGATCGGTTAAGGATGCCCAGCTGTCACGGCCGTCGGGCACGTGTAACACGCTGTCGCCATCGTGGTCGCTGGCGGCGATCTCATGCACCGTCACGTTTGCACCGATCTCCCGCAGCGCCGGGACCAGGAGCGGATTTGGCTCGAATGCGTGCACTCGTCCGTGCGTGCCAACGATTGCGGACAGCGTGCGGGTGTGGTCGCCAACGTTGGCACCAAGGTCGAAAACCGTGTCGCCGGGAATGACCACCTTGCAGAAGGTCAGGAACGTCGCGCGCTCGGTCAGGTAGTGGCGCTGTTCGGCGCTCAGCTCCGGGATCAACTCCTTGAAAGTCCGGGTACTGATCCAGCGCTGCAGCGAAACCAGTCGCCGGGCTTCCTGCATTCGCTCGTCTTGAACTCGCTGCGGCATCACTCATTCCCCATGGAAATTGGTCGATAAAGGAAGCTGATTCACGATATGCGGACCTGCTGCGTTGCAGCTGCTCCTACCCCTGAACTTCGGTCGCGGACAGCTGCGCGTGCGGCACGGGATGCTTCCTCCGTCGACTCGCCCAGATCATCGACGGCTTCTCGATGGCGAAGAACAATCCAAGGGACAGAACTACGATCACGGAGCCGCCTGCCACCAACAGCTTCGCGAAGTGCCATGCCGGACGCGGATCCGCTGCGAACCACCAGTGGTTGTTGATGGTGTACAGAAGCGGCATGTGGATCAGGTAGATCGAGTAGCCGAGCACGCCGAACAGGCACAGGAACGGAATCCCGGACACCATGTCGCGAAGGCGCTGTGGCGCCAGCGCCGCCCCAAGGATGATCAAGCCGTACGAAATGGCAAACGGGAGCGACTCGAAGTAGTAGTACGTGAGCGCCGCGGGCGTGTCCTCGCTCATGTACTTGATCGGATCGTAATAACCATGCGCGACCGAGAGCCCACCGAGCGTGTACAGGCTCAGTGCCAACAGCACCAGGCCAGCGAAGAAATACACCAGGCCCGCCTGCTCTCTCGTCCAAGCCGCACGATGCTTGCGCTGGAGGATTGCGCTGATGGCGATGCCGATCGCGAAATGCGGGAGGTAGCCGAGAATCTGATGGCTCAGGAAAAAGCGGATCGCCTCACTTCCGAAACCGAGCCCGAATGAGTGATTGCCAATGAAGGCCACAAGGCCATCCATGTGGTATCGGCACAGGTACAGCCACGTCATGCTGGCCACGATGGCAACCACCACGCCCTGCCACCAGCGCCCCCGGTAGAAGGCACGGACGACGAGAGGCAGGATCAGGTAGAAAACCATTTCCACGGTCAGCGTCCAGAATGGCGTGGCCACTGTGTACGCGCCGAACGAAAACATGAAGAGCGACTGGGCAAAGGTGGCGTGTGCAAGCAGCATCGCCAGGCCCGTGCTGCTCCACACCCGGTCCTGCGGAATGAATTGGGGCGTATACAGCAGCACCACCAGGAAGAGCACCACCCAGTAGGGCGGACCGATGCGAAGGATGCGTGCCGACATGTACTCGCGGAATCCCGGAGCGGGACGCCCGTCGGCATCCGCGCGCAGGAAACTGCCTGACAGAAGCACGCCGCTCAACACGAAGAACAGGTCGACGCCGGATGACATCATCATGATGAAGCGGTTCAGCTCCACCGGACCCAGATGAAAGCCCGGGGCGCCCGAGAGTCCCCAGGAATGGCGAATGAGCACGAACAGCACGGCGATGCCACGGATCGCATCGAGATACGGGACGTTCTTGCCGGGATTCGGCAACAACCTTTCAGCAATACTCATGCTTCCTCCATTACCCTTGACTCCCGGGCGGCGAAATCCCGGGACCATAACCCTCGCAGCCTTCTGCGGCTGCCAATCAGCAAGCCACGAAAACTGTTCCTGCACCCGTCGTCCCCAGTCCAGGCGCCCCGTGGGCGCACCTGTTCCGCCCGGCGGTCAGATCCTCGAAGGATAATTGCGCAGCGTCTTGATCAAGTCGCTGGAGAATTCGTCCCGAATCTTCGAGGTGATCATACCCCGGTCCAACAGGTTGACCCCGACCGGATCGCGCCCAAAGAACGTCCTGACACTCTCTCCGATTTCCTTGCCGGCAATTGGAACCGTCATGCGGAAACCGCGGAAGCTGGCTTCGACGCCCGACGTGGAGCCATCCGGCGAGACCAGCACCCGGACCGTCAGTTCGTCCTGGGTCTGCCGCGGAATCCAGCCCACTTCGATCGTATAGCCGAACTGACTTGCCGCACTCTTGATGATGTTGGAGATGGCATCGTCGTGTGCTTTCTCGAGGATGCCCGAATTCATGAACGCACCGACTTGGTCACGGAATTGCGGGTAGCGCAGATCGATGATCGCTTCGTTGCCAGGAACGGTCGTGGCATTGGCGGAGACGATGCCGGCATCCAGGTTCGAACCGCGGCCGTGGTGGAACACGAACGTTCCCGGGGCCAGGCAGATCCGGTAACCCGCAGCCAAGCTGCGCAGGCTCCAGTCGGTTTCCTCGCAGTAGCCGCGGCCGAAACAAGGATCCATCAGGCCGACGTCTTTCACCACTGACACCGGGATCAGGATGCAGAACGAGATGCCGGCCGGAATATCCATCGCCGCGTCGCCGAAGTGCCCGCTCATGCAGGCATTCACCCAGTCGACGACACCCTGGTCAGGCAGGAACTCGTTTGGATCGCTGTTGGGGAGCGAGTAGACCGACACGTTGTTCGACCAGGCGGTCACGGAACCTACGTTGTCCTTGGCGGCAGTACGCAACATGCAGCTCATCAACGTCGACGGATAGACCACGTCGGAATTGCTGATTACCACGTAGTCGTACCCGTGCTTGACCGCGGTAAGAAGCCCGAGGTTGACGTTGCGCGGAATGCCGAGGTTGCGCGGGGTGCAATAGTACTTGACACCCCGCTCCTTGCAGAACACTGCGAGCTCTTCGCTCCAGCCAGGCTCCGGACTTGCGTCGTCGAGGATGAGGATGTCGATCTCCGCATCGGACTGGTCAAGCCGCAATGCGCTTTCGATCGCCTGAGGGACGAACGCGCGGCCGTTGTAGACCGTGATGCAGTGGAGCACTCTCGGCTTGGACATCACAGCACCTTGCGGAGATTCGGACCGAAGATCGCCGCGATGCGGACGGCCCGCGAAGCGCGGATCTGGTCCAGCTTCGAACGAAGCGCAAGGATCTCCTCGTTATCGCTCAGAGGGGCCGCGTAGACACCCGAACGAGTGAGCTTGAGCACTTCCAGCTCGCTTCGAGCCTGCAGGAGTTCCCGGCTCAGCGAGGTGAGGCGCGCGGTGAGGTCGATGACGCGCGCGTTCGCGACTTCGAAATCGATTAGCGCCTGTTCAAGCGAGATTCCGTCAAGATCGATGGTGTTCATACAGAAGTCCTTGCAATGAATGATGTAGTTGATTGATCGAATGAGCGCCGGTCAGTCGCGGGGTGAGTCCGCCTGAAGTCATCCCCTGTCGACTTCGGCCAAGGTCCGGCGATAAGCACTCACGAGGACGTCGGCAGTGGCGTCCCAGGTCAGCTCATTGGCGGACTTGAGCACCGAGGCGATCATCTTCTTCCCGGCAGTGGGATCGATCAGCAACCGTTCGGCGTAATCGGCCAGCGAATCAATCGACCAGTCCACGGGGATCTCCGGCGAATCGATCAACTCCTTGAGTGGGCCGAAGCTGACGTGCACGGTCGGCGTTCCCATGCGGGCGGCCTCGAAAGGCACAAGCCCGAAACCCTCGGCCGAGGTCGGATACATCACGAGCGACGCATGCCGGAGCAACCACGTCCGGGCTTCGCTGCTGACATCAGGCATCGTGACGAGCATTTCGTCGCCATCGCGTCGAGCGAGTGCCTCGTCAACGCGCGACGAACCCTTCGCGACAGTGGCGCCCGCCATGACGAGGGCGATGCCGTGCCCGCGCCTGCGCAGCTCCTGCCACACTTTGATGGCGAGATCGCGATTCTTGTGCGCGTAAGTCGCACCCAGCACCAGCAGGAACGGTGCCGCGGCCATGCCCTTCTCGACCATTTCGATCGGCGTCGCTTCTGCCGCCGTATCGTCCAGGTGATCGCTTCCGTTCTTCACGACGAAAACCCGATCGGGAGCGATGTTCAGCTTCTCCTGGAAAATGGACTGGGCGGTGTCGTCGGATATGGCCACGACCGCATCCGAATTGGACGCGGCATCCTGCATGCTCTTGCGATAGGCCATCCATTCGTCACCCACGCGGTGGTAAGCGCCAACGCGGTATGCAATCAGGTCCTGGATGGTAACGACGACTCGTTTGGCCAAGCCACGCCAGCGATCCCAGGGGATCGTGCGATCCGGCTGGAATGGCCGGTGCAGGATGTCGGCAGGTGGCGCACCACGGAACATCAGATCGCCAGAATCGTAGAACGAGACCTTCGGCATCGTCAGCAATCGCCTCGCATACGACGGCACACCGCCGCCGGGAAGGCCAACACCAACACTCTGCACGTCGGTGCGGTTGGCCAGCGATTCGATGAGCGCCAGGGTCTGGACCTGGGTCCCCATTTCCATCGGGCCCAGGCAGGACCCGTCCACCAGCACCCTGAGGCCGTCGAGCTTGCTACGCGACACGTCCAGTGCAATCGCCAGCGGGGATTTTTCCGAACCCTTCTGGGCGTCATACAACGCCGGGAACGACGTGTCCTGCGTGTGCAGGCGGTGGCGTGCCGTCGGGTCGTCCCCGGCCTCGACAGGAGGAAAACCGTCGGTCCACTGCACGGCCACGAAGGTCGAGGCGTCGAGCAGATGCTGGAACCCGCGGCGCGCGCAGCGCAATGCGTACTCGGTGACCGACACCTTGGTCTGGTCGTCGTACGTCGCATCCGGACCGCCGACGGCCCTCATTACACCTGCATTGAGAAGCAACGCGCTTCCTGCGGGGACTGCGACCGGAACCATGCCGGAGTCCGGAGCGAGCTGGCGCAGGCTCCGAGTCAGGCTGTTCTCATCGTGACCAGAAATCGAAAACGAACTGGCGGTATTCCGATAGGGGAAACTCAGGTACCCGGCCGCGTTTGACAGGAACGACACTGTCGCGATCCGCGGATCATCCTGGATCCAGCGCACGGACCTGTCGAGCAGGGCCGTCGGCACGGATACCGGGGCGGTAACCAGCAGGATCGCGTCGAGCTTCGGATCCGATTTCAGGTAGCTGGCCACTGCCGCCGAGATCGTCCAGTCCTCGCAGACGGACACGCCGGCTGTGTTGTAGATCCTGCTTGCGTTGCGATACTCGCAGGTTGCGACCCGCACTGACGAGACACCAGAAAGCCCCTGTAGCGTCCTGATGCAATCCGCCCACTCCTGCGGAGCGGTCGTCATCATCACCAGCACGCCAACGCGAGCGTCAGTGCTCACCACTTCCCGATCCGTGGGATTGGCGATGCTCATGCGAAACCCCGTTCAACCAGCCATTCGCCAACCCGGCGGGCGCCGGTTTCGAAATCGACCTGCGCACGCACGCCCAGGCTGTCATGCAGCGCACCTACATCCGCGACCGCCCAGCGCACGTCTCCATCGCGGAACTTGCCGCAAACTTCAGGTTCAGGTGCACCATGCATGCGCGCGATGTCGCTCGCGGCTTCGCCAATCGTCGTGACCCTTCCGCTACCGACGTCCAGCGTACGACTCACTGCGGGAACGATTTTCAGGCCGGCGATCAGTGCATCGACCACGTCGTCGATGTAGACGAAATCGCGGCCGATGCTGCCATCCTCATAGATCTCGAGCCGCTCACCCTTGCGGGCGATCCGGTGAAACAACGTGATGATCCCGGTATATGCGTTGAAGGGTGATTGACCCGGGCCGTAGACGTTCTGCAGCCGGAATATTGACAACGGCACCTGCATCGCGGCGCACCAGGCCGCGAGGATGTGCTCCTGGGCCAGCTTGGTGGCTCCATAGATACTCGTGGGTTGCGGACGGACCGCGCGCGCATCGTGCTGGAGCGGTTCGGCAACGCCACCGCCAGGACCGGACGGCGACCACTGCGCATTCGCCAGCATCTGGTGTGAACGAACTCCCGGATAGAAGATCTCACCGGTGCCCAGCTCCCGCCACGCACCTTCTCCGTACACGGCCCGGCTCGAGGTCAACAGGATGTGCGACGGAACGATCTTTCGAGCGGCGAATGCATCGAGCATCGCCGTCGTCCCCACGACGTTGACGTCTGCATGGCGCGTGGCTTCGGTCAGGGACTGGCCTGTCCCTGTCTCGGCGGCAAGATGGAGCACCACCTCCGGGTACCAGCGACCGAGGACCTCCGCCCAAGTGCCGGGCTGGGTGACGTCGCCCTCGACAAGGGTGACGAAATCCGCGAGGCCGGCCGGGCGCTTCGATCCGGGATGGATCTGCGGGTGCAGATTGTCGATGGCGACAATCGGCAGGCCGAATTCACGAAGCTTCTCGGCCAGCGCGCAGCCAATGAAACCGGCCCCGCCAGTTACAACAATAGCCCTTTGCATCCCCAAGTCCCTCTAAACAAGTAAAAACGCGGAAACCTTAATCCAATTTGGAACTCAGCAACAGATTGGCCTGGCCGTGCCTGCCCGCAGATCGACAGAACTCGATGATCTCGGCATTGGTGGTCGGGGCCGGATCACCGGAGCGCAGCAGGTGGATGTTGAAGCCCAGACTGCGCAGCGCCTCCAGGATCGCTTGCGGTTCGACATAGCTATCCTCGAGCAAGCCCGGGGAAAACTCGGTAATGACTTTCACGCCGGGGGAGTTCCGCACGACCCCCATCAGGCCACGCAGGACGCTCAGTTCGGCGCCCTGCACGTCGATTTTGATGACATCTGCCTTCAGGTCGGGCATCAGCTCGTCGAGCGAGATCGCCGTCGAAACAATGGAGGCACGCTGCCGCTCGGTCGGCGCGCTGGCGCGCGTGTCGCCAAGGTTGTTGGTGGAAACTTCGAGCGCCACCGTCGACAGTTTGTCGCCCAGCGCGCATGGCCACGGCTGGATCTGGCGGCGGTACTGCCATGAATTCAGCTGCAGTATCTGGTACGTCAGCGGGTGCGGCTCGAATGCGTGAACCTGGCAGCCCGGAAACTGGCGCGCAACCAGGCACGAGAAGTATCCGACGTTGGCACCGATATCCAGGAACACCCCACCCGATGGCGGAAGGAAACGGGTAATCGCCTTGCCAATATCCGGTTCCCAGGAGCCACTGTGACGAATGTGCTCGCGCATCACCTGATCGATCATCGGAAACCAGAGCGGCCCCGCGGCTGTCTCCAGCGACTGCAACTCCTCGCCCATCAGGCCGACCGGCGGAAATGCCTGGCCGAAACCGTTCAACTGCATGCTCCGCCTCCAATTAACACCGTGGGAATGGTCATCGCCCGTGTCTTGCCTGTCTCCCGGCAGCGGCATGAATCAGGCTACTTCCAGTGCCGCGTACTCGGCCAGCACTTCATCGACGCTGCCTTGATGGATTACCTCCCCCTGCCGCATCAGGATCGCCCGGTTGCAGAAGCGCCTGAGCAGGTCCTCGGAGTGGGATGCCAGCACCATGATGCCCGACCGCTCGATCAGCTCTTCCAGCTTCGCGCTCGCCTTGTTCATGAAATGTGCGTCGCCTGCAGCAATCCACTCGTCCATGAGCAGGATGTCCGGCTTGACCTGCACCGAAACCGCGAATGAGATTCGCATCGCCATGCCGGCCGAATACGTGCGCACCGGCATGTCGAGATACTCGCCGAGCTCGGTGAATGCCGCGATCTCGTCGAACGAGTTCCTCAGTTCGCGACGGCTCAGGCCCAGGTAGGCGCCACGAAGCATTATGTTCTCGCGACCAGTTGCTTCCGGGTCCATGCCCAGTGCGGTATCGAAAAGGGCCGCAACGTGTCCTTCGCTGGTGACCGTGCCGGTCGTAGGCTCGTATACACCGGCAAGCACCCGCAGCAGTGTCGTCTTTCCCGACCCGTTGTGCCCGACCAACGCCAGCCGGTCGCCCTTCTGGAGCTCGAGGCTGATCTTGTCGAGGGCATGCACGATTGCCCTGCGCCCGGTGACGTCCAATCGGCCGCCACTGGTGGCCTTGATGAAACTGTTCTTGAGCGAGCGATTGCCCGCGTTGTAGATCGGGATATCGACCGAAACTCGGTCTACCTTGATCGAAGACATGTGACCTTTCCTGCTATACCCAATACGGGATGCGGCGACGATAGCGGCTGAACATGATCATGACGACCGTCCATCCGCCAACCGCCACGATCGACGAGAACGTCCATGACAGCGTGTCCGGCACTTTGCCGAGCAGCGGGGCGCGCACCAGCTCGATCATGTGGTGGAATGGATTCAGTTCGACAATCGCAGGGCGACTGGTGAGCAGGTCCGGAAGCCACATGATCGGCGTGAGGAAGAACACAACCTGCATCAGGCTGGATACGATCTGCGGAATATCGCGGAAGCGGGCCGATAGCAGCCCCAGCAGAAGCGCGACCCAGAAAAGATTGATTAGTAGCAGGGTGAAACCGGGAATCACGTACAGCACGTTGATGCCAGGCTCGAACTTGAAATAGAACAGGATCGCAACGTAAATAATGCAGTTGTGACCAAAAATGATCACGTTGCGCCAGATCATCCGGTGGACGTGCAGTGAGAACGGCAATTTTATCTGGCGGACCATCTGCTCCGACGAGACGAATATGGAGCCGCTCTCGTTGATCACCGTGGATATCAGGCTCCAGGTAATCAGGCCCACGCCCAGGTAAGGCAGGTAGGTCGAGACGTCGAACTTGAACAGGCCCGCGTAGAGGATGCCCAAAGCAAGGACCATCACGCCCGTGCTGATCGTGAGCCAGAACGGGCCGATCAACGACCGGCGATAACGCTGGCGGATGTCGTGCCAGCCCAGCATGCCCCAAAGGTGATACCTCGAAGCCCCGTCGACGATGTCCTTCGACGCAAGCCGGAAACCGCTCTTAGATTTACTAGGAACAACCGATGACATATCCACGCCTTGATAGAAATTCTTCCGCGCCGGGCATCAGCCCAGTGCGACCTCTAGGTCTTGCTGCAAGTCCTGCAGAGTCTCGACACCCACACTGAGCCTCACCAGGCTGTCTGCAATCCCGAGCGCTGCCCGCCGATCCGCCGGAATCGACGCATGCGTCATCACCGCCGGATGGTTGACCAAACTTTCCACGCCACCCAGCGACTCAGCCAGCGCAAACAATTCAGTGCGCTCGCAGAACCGCGTGGCAGCCTCCAGCCCACCCTTGAGATAGATACTCACCATCCCCCCAAACCCATCCATCTGCCGCTTCGCCAGCTCATGCTGCGGATGCGACTTCAGGCCCGGATAGAGCACCTTCTCCACCGCCGGATGGCCTTCCAGCCATTCCGCCAGCGCCTGCGCATTCTCGCAGTGCGCCTTCATCCGCAAATGCAGCGTCTTCAAACCGCGCAACGCCAAGAAGCTGTCGAACGGTCCCTGCACGCCACCGATGGCGTTCTGCAGGAAGCCCATCTGTTCGGCGATTTCGGCGTCGTCGCCAACCACCGCCATGCCGCCGACGATGTCGGAGTGGCCGTTGAGGTACTTGGTCGCCGAGTGCATCACGATGTGCGCGCCAAGCTCCAGCGGGCGCTGCAGGATCGGCGAGCTGAAGGTGTTGTCGACCACCACGATCAGCCCGCGCTTGCGTGCGATCGCCGCGATCTGGGCGATGTCGACCAGCTTCAGCAGCGGGTTGGTGGGGGTCTCGATCCAGACCATCTTGGTCTCGGGACGGATCGCAGCCTCGAAGGCCGCGGCATCGGTCAGGTCGACCCAGCTGAAGTCCAGGCCGGCCGAGCGCCGACGAACGCGCTCGAACAGGCGGTAGGTGCCACCGTAGACGTCATCCATGGCGATGACGTGGCTGCCGGAGTCGAGCAGCTCGAGGATGGTCGACGTTGCCGCCAGGCCCGATGCGAACGCGAAGCCGCGGCTGCCGCCCTCAAGGCCGGCAACGCAGCGCTCGTAGGCGAAGCGGGTCGGGTTGTGGCTGCGCGAGTACTCGAATCCCTGGTGCACGCCCGGGCTGGACTGGGCATAGGTCGAGGTGGCATAGATGGGGGTCATGACCGCGCCCGTGCTCGGGTCCGGCGATTGTCCCGCGTGGATCGCAAGGGTTCCCAGACCGGGCTTGCGGGCCCCGCCTCCGGCTTGTCTGTCGGTCATCAAATTCTTCCAGTTCCGCTAGCATGGGCGGTCGCCGATTCTAGCATCGCTCATGAGCCCGCCCAGGCGTATCCCCAGTGATTTTGGCCACAGC